>RFTM01000351.1 GCA_009923475.1 Gammaproteobacteria bacterium
GCGCATCTACCGCGAGGTGCGCCCCAACGTCATCGCCGGCGGGTCCGAGGAGATCATGCTCGACCTCGCCGCCAAACAGCTCGGTTTCGTCTGAGGTACAGAGAAGATGGACGCATTCATCTACGACCATGTGCGCACCCCGCGCGGCAAGGGCAAGAGCGACGGCGCGCTGCACGAGGTGACCTCGGTGCACCTCGCGAGCCAGACGCTCGCGGCGCTGCGCGACCGTTCCGGCCTCGACACGCGGCTGGTCGAGGACGTGGTCATGGGTTGCGTGATGCCGGTCGGCGAGCAGGGCTCGAACATCGCGCGCATCGCGGTGCTGATGGCGGGCTACGACGAGTCGGTGCCCGCCTTCCAGATCAACCGCTACTGCTCCTCGGGCCTCGAGGCCGTGAACGTCGCCGCCGCCAAGGTGATGGCGGGGCAGGGCATGGCGGCCATCGGCGGCGGCATCGAGAGCATGTCGCGCGTGCCGATGGGCTCGGGCGGCGGCGCCTGGGCCACCGACCCCGCGGTCGCCTTCCAGACCTATTTCGTGCCGCAGGGCGTGAGCGCGGACCTCATCGCGACGCTGCACGGCTATTCGCGCCAGGACCTCGACGCCTACGCGGTGGCGAGCCAGCAGCGCGCCGCCGCGGCCTGGGCCGAGGGGCGGTTCGCGCGGTCCATCGTGCCGGTCAAGGACATCCTCGGCACGACGCTGCTCGACCGCGACGAGACCGTGCGCGGCACGGTGACGCTCGAGTCCTTGGGCGCGCTCAAGCCCTCGTTCGCCGAGATGGGCGAGAAGTGGGGTTCGGACGGCGTGTCGCTGCTGCGCTACCCGCAGGTCGAGCGCATCCAGCATCATCACCACCCCGGCAACTCCAGCGGCATCGTCGACGGCGCCGCGGCGGTGCTCGTGGGCAACGCGGCCTTCGGCCGCAAGACGGGGCTCAAGCCGCGGGCGCGCATCCGCTCCTTCGCCTCGATCGGCTCGGAACCCACCATCATGCTGACCGGTCCGACGCCCGCCACCGAGCGCGCGCTCAAGCTCGCGCGCATGTCGGCCGCGGACATCGACCTCTTCGAGCTCAACGAGGCGTTCGCGTCGGTGGTGCTGCGCTTCATGGAGGCGCTGTCGGTGCCGCACGACAAGATCAACGTCAACGGCGGCGCCATCGCCATGGGCCATCCGCTCGGCGCGACCGGCGCCATGATCCTCGGCACGCTGCTCGACGAGATGGAGCGGCGCGGCCTCGGCACCGGCCTCGCCACGCTCTGCGTCGGCGCCGGCATGGGCACCGCCACCATCATCGAGCGGATCTGAGGGAGACCACCATGACCACCGTGATCCGCCAGGACATCGAAGGGGACCTCGTCGTCTGGACGATGGACCACCCGACCAAGTCCACCAACACCATCGACCAGGTCTTCCTCGACGACCTCGAGGCCTGCATCGGGCGGCTGAAGTCGGACCCTGCGCTCAAGGGCGCGGTCGTGACCTCGGCGAAGGCGCTGTTCCTCGCCGGCGCCGACCTCAACGACATCGAGAAGAACGCCGAGGCCATGTCGAAGCTGCCGCCCGCCGAGATGTTCGAGCAGGTGTTCTCGCTGTCCAGCCTGCTGCGCAAGCTCGAGACCTGCGGCAAGCCCGTGGCCTGCGCCATCAACGGCACGGCCATGGGCGGCGGCCTCGAGATCGCGCTCGCCTGCCACCAGCGCTTCGTGGCCGACCTCCCGGGGTTGGTGGTGGGCCTGCCGGAGGTGCAGATCGGCCTGTTGCCCGCGGGCGGCGGCACGCAGCGCCTGTCGCGCATGCTCGGCATCCAGGCGGCGGCGCCGCTGCTGCTCGAGGGCAAGGCGCTCGACCCGAAGGCGGCGCTCGCGGCGAAGGTGGTCGATGCCGTCGTGCCGCCGGCCGATCTGCTCGACCGTGCCAAGGCTTGGGTGCGCTCCGCGCCGGACTGCGTGAAACCCTGGGACAAGAAGGATTTCCGCATGCCGGGCGGCGCGGGTTCCATGGACCCGCGCGTGGCGGGCCTGTTCGTCGCCACCAACGCGATGGTGCACGAGAAGACCGCCGACAACCTGCCTGCGCCGCAGGCCATCCTGTCCTGCCTCTACGAGGGCCCGCTGCTGCCGATGGACACGGCGCTGCGGCTCGAGTCGAAGTACATGACGAAGCTCATCATCGACGGCACGACGCGCAACATGGTGCGCACGCTGTTCGTCAACAAGACGCGCTGCGAGAAGCTGGTCCGCCGTCCCGAGGGCGTGCCGAAGGCCGAGTTCAAGCGCGTCGGCGTGCTCGGCGCGGGGCTCATGGGCGCGGGCATCGCGCAGGTGGCGGCGCGCGCCGGCATCGACGTGGTACTGGTCGACCGCGACGCCGCGGCCGCCGCGCGCGGCAAGGAGGGCATCGCCAAGCGCATGGGCGATGCGGTGGCGAAGGGCCGCCTCGACGCCGCGAAGGCCGAGCAGGCGCTCGCCCGCATCACGCCCTCCGGCGACCCGGCGGCGCTGCGCG
>RFTM01000352.1 GCA_009923475.1 Gammaproteobacteria bacterium
GGCGCGTCGGACTCGTAGTCCCACATGGTGTAGCCGAGGAAGCTGTTCATGAACATGTTCGGCTGGTGCATGTGGCAGACCATGCACTGGCTGGTCGGGATGGATCGCGAGAACGCGTGCTTCAGCGGATGCCCGCTGCGATCCTTCGGGATGGTCGGGTCGAGGGTCTGCGAACGGCCGTCGTGGCCGGCCGCCGCGTAGGGACCCGAGTGCCGCGGATCGCGGTCGTTGGCGTACACCACATGGCAGGCGCTGCAGCCCGAGGAACGGTAGTCACCCGGGTTGTCGTTGGTGCCCATGAACCACATCAAGGGGTCGTTGAGGCGTGTCTTGTGGATGTTGAGCACCGGCACGGCGATGCGCGCGCCCGTGCCCGGGCCGCGGTTCGATTGCTTGAGGTCGGGGCGTCCGGGTTCTTCGAGGCGCTGGATCTGGCCGAGCACGTTCGGCAGGCCGGTCTCGGGGAAGAGGTTCGAGATGTTGCGGCCGCCGCGCTCGAACACGCGGAACACGTCGGCCGGCGGCAGGTTCTCCCAGCGCGGCAGCGGGTAGGCGCGCTCGATGATCTCGTGGCGCTCGCGCTGTTCCGGGGTCGACGCCGCGCCCTCGATGATGGCGGCCTCGCCGGTGCGCGTGTAGCCCTCGCCGAGGATGTAATCTTTGAAGGGCAGCAGGCCGTTGTTGTACGACGCGCCGCCCCAGAACATGACGGCGGTCGCCATCAGGCTGCGCTTGGCGTCGGCGATGGTCTTGGCGTGGCAGGCGCCGCAGGATTCCTCCACGATCCGGTAGTCGCCCGGGTTCACGAAGCGGATGAACTCGGGGGCCTCCTTGTTGAGCAGCGCGTAGGTGCGCTCGGGCGTCGCGCTCGACGGGAAGCGCCAGGCCTCCGGGAAGCGCGGCAACACATGCGCCGCATCGCGCACCCGCGCGTAGGCCGGATCTTCGCGCACCGCCGCGGCGGCGGCCGCGTCCGGCGCCTTCGCGCCGCCCATGAAGCGCACACCCGCATCGCCACCATGGCAGTCCGCGCAGCCGAGCACCACGCCGGGGTTGGCGTGCATGGTCGGCAGGTCGGTGGCGGTGTGGCAATCGAGACAGCCCTCGCTCTTGGCCGCGGCCTCCGTCGGCGTCTGGCGCGCCGGCGCCGCCGGATAGACCGGGTAGGCGCGTTCCACGGCGTGCAGGGTCTCGCTCGCCTGCGCCTGCGTCACGCAGGCGGGCGCGACGAGCGCGACGAGCAGCAGCGCGAGCGGGCCGGAGGCCCGGGCGGTGCGGGGATGGCGCGTCTTCATCATGCCGTCTCGGTGGTCCATCAGTAGGTCAGCACGAGGTTGCCGAGCACCGCCCAAGCCCTGCGGTCGCCGAACAGCGCGCGGTGACCGTCGCCCGGCAGCAGCGCCGAGGCCGATACCCGCGCCACCACGTTCTGGATCGCGAGCGGCCGCCACACCACCGCCACCGAGGCGTCGAGACCGATGTCGCGCGGGATCCCGCCCTGCGCGCGCGCCACCTGCAGGGGCGCCGTGTGGTCGAACGCGAGATGGTTGAGGTTGCCGCTGACGCGCAGCGTCGGCGTGAGGTCGAGATCGGCGCCGATGCCCAGCAACCGCAGCCCCGGGTTGGTGAAGTTCGATTGGCCGAATTCCTTGGAGGGCCGCAGGGAGTTCAGCAGCCCGTTGCGGCCCGACAGCGTGACGCGCCCGCCCCCGACCAGCGGCACCGGTTCGCGGATCCAGAAGCTCGTATCGGCGCCCGCGAACAGCGGGTTCTCGAAGATCGCATCGAAGCCCTCGCCCCGTCCGTCGAAGGGGTCCGGGTCGCCGGAGGCCCAGGCCAGCGAGCCGCGCACGCGGATCCACGAATAGTCCTTCGAGACCTCGGCCGCGAAGAACCCGGCGCGGATGTCCTCCTTGCGCTCGCTGAACGTGCCGCGGGTCGAGTCGCCGAGCGCGAGGTAGGCGCTCGCCGAGAGGTTGATGCCGCCGAGATGCCCGTCGCCCGAGGCGCCGAGATAGGTGACGTCGTAGTCGCGCGGCCGCTCGAGGCCGATCGACGCCGGCCGCTGCAGGATGCCGTTGTCGTCGTACCGCAGCTCGTCGCCCTCGCGGTTGCGGTCGTGCAGCACCGTGCCCTGCACCGTGAAGCCGAGCCGCGGCCAGTCCTGCAGGTAGGCGTTGACCACGAAGATGTCGTCGTCGCGCAGCGCCGCCGCGCCGCGCTCGACGAGGTTGTTGAGGCCGCTGTTGGTGTCCTTGTCGATGCGCCGGAACCAGGCGAGGTTGTACTGCACGCGGTTGTCGTCGCGGATGCCGAACAGGCGCGCGCCGAACAGGCTGTCGTTCAGCAGGAAGCCGCGGAAGTCCGCGGTGAAGGGCTGCACGCCGATGCGCAGGCTGTCGAAGTCGTAGCGCGAGGAGACGTTGCGCAGGTGCTTGTCGACGAACGCGGCCTGGATGCCTAGCGCGGCCTCGGTGCGCGTCCGGCGCGCGTCGGCGTCGGC
>RFTM01000353.1 GCA_009923475.1 Gammaproteobacteria bacterium
AGCCCGCAGTCCTGCGCGCGGAAGACGAGCAGCGCCGCGAGCGTGCCGTATTCAAAGAAAGTGAGCGGCACGCCGTCCCGCGCGGCCTCGATGCTCTCGAACGCGGCGACCAAGGCCGCGTCGTCGACCGGCTCGCCGTCGACCGACACGCGCTCGTTGTAGCGCTGCAGGTGCGGCGAGTTGTAGGTGCCGGTGCGCAGGCCGGCCGCGCGGCCGAGCGCGGTGAGGAAGGCGGTGGTCGAGCCCTTGCCGTTGGTGCCGCCGACGATCACGGTGGGCGGCGACCACGGCAGCAGGCCCAGCCGGCGCGCCACGTCGCCGACCCTGTCGAGGCCGAGGTCGATGTCGCGGGGGTGCTGCGCCTGCTGGTAGGCGAGCCAGTCAGCCAGCGTTCGCATCGGGCGACGCCGGCGCGGCGGGCGCCGCGGCCGCAGGCTGGCGCATCAGCATGCGCAACGACTGCGCGAGGCGGCTGCGCATCTGGCGACGGTCGACGATCATGTCGATGACGCCATGCTCGAGCAGGAACTCGCTGCGCTGGAAGCCCTCGGGCAGGGTCTCGCGCACGGTC
Organism: Gammaproteobacteria bacterium; assembly: GCA_009923475.1. Lineage (GTDB taxonomy): Bacteria > Pseudomonadota > Gammaproteobacteria > Steroidobacterales > Steroidobacteraceae > UBA964. The sequence goes on from RFTM01000353.1 coordinate 572, forward strand.
TGCTGGATGACGCGCGGGCCCGCGAAGCCGATGAGCGCGCGCGGTTCGGCGACGTTGAGGTCACCGAGCATCGCGAGGCTCGCGGACACGCCGCCCGTGGTCGGGTCGGTGAGCACCGAGATGAAGGGCAGCCCCTCGGCCGCGAGGTCGGTGAGCGCGGCGCTGGTCTTGGCCATCTGCAGCAGCGACAGCAGCGCCTCCTGCATGCGCGCGCCGCCGCTCGCCGAGAAGCAGATGAGCGGGCAACGCTCGCGGATCGCGTGGTCGGCCGCGCGCTTGAAGCGCTCGCCCACCACCGAACCCATGGAGCCGCCGAGGAACTGGAACTCGAAGGCGCAGGCGACGACGGGCAGGTCTTCGAGACGGCCCGCCATCGCGACCAGCGCGTCCTTCTCGCCGGTGCTCTTCTGGGCGGCGCCGAGACGGTCCTTGTAGCGCTTGGAGTCGCGGAAACGCAGCGGGTCTTCGGGGCGCACGCCGGCGCCGATCTCGACTGCGGTGCCGGCGTCGAGGAAGCGCGTCAGGCGGTCACGCGCGCCGATGCGCATGTGGTGCCCGCACTTGGGGCAGACGTTGAGGTTGCGCTCGAGCTCGGCGCGGTAGAGCGGCGAGTCGCAGGCGGCGCACTTGATCCACAGGCCTTCGGGGACCGTGCGCGAGCGGCGCTCGGTCTTGATGCGCGAGGGGACGATCTTCTCGAACCAGGCCATGGCCGCCGACTATACCGGATGCGGCAGGCGGAAGGCCGGGGGGTAGTCGACCGCCTGCAGGCAGAGCCCCTCGGCGAGCGCGGTCGGGGCGTTGGCGCGCCGGTCGCGGCCCCGCAGCAGGGTCAGGACGTCGTCCGGCGCCCTCGCCCCCCGCCCGACCTCGATCAGCAGGCCCGCGATGTTGCGCACCATGTGGTGCAGGAAGGCGTTGGCCGCGACGTCGATGTGGACGAGGTCGCCGTCGCGGCTCACCACGAGGCTGTCGAGGCGTCGCACCGGCGAGCGCGACTGGCACTCGGCCGCGCGGAACGCGCTGAAGTCGTGCTCGCCGACGAGGTGCGCGGCGCCCTGCTGCATGCGGGCCGCATCCAGCGGCATCTGCACCCACGCGGTGCGGCCGCCGAGCAGGGCCGAGCGCGCGGAGCGGTTGAGGATGCTGTAGCGGTAGCGGCGACGCGTGGCGCTGAAGCGCGCATGGAAGAAATCGGGCACGGGCCGCGCCCAGGCGACGCTCAGGTGCTGGCCGAGGCGCGCGTTGACACCGAGCACCCAGACGCGCGGCGAGCGCGTCGCACGGGTGTCGAAGTGGACCACCTGGCCGCGGGCATGCACGCCGGCATCCGTGCGTCCGCCGCAGGCGAGCGCGACCGCGTGGTCGGCGACGCCCGCGACCGCCTCGGTGAGTTCACCCTCGACGGTGTGCAGCCCGGGTTGTTGTTGCCAGCCGCAGAAGTGCGTGCCGTCGTACTCGACGCCTAGCGCCCAACGACGGGAGCGGGCGGGATCGACGGCCACCGCGCGCGCTCAGGTGAGCGAGTCGAGCAGGCGCCGCGCTTCGTAGCGCTGCGCTTCGTTGCCGATGCGCAGCACCGATTGGAGTTCGACGCGGGCGGCGGCCAGGTCGCCCATCTCGACATACGCGCGAGCCAAGTCGACCTTGCTCCCTGCCTCCTGGATGGTCGGAGGGTCGCCTTCAAGGTCATCGGCAGCCGCCAAGACAGGAACGACGGGCGCGGCGGGCTGTTCGAACTCGCGACGCGGCGCGTTCGACCAGGCCTGCAGTTCGGCCTCTGCCGCCGCGGCGCGACGCCGCACACCGACCAACAGTCCGAGCAGCGCGAGCACGGCGACGAGCAGCACGCCCCACAGCCACCACGCCTGCCCGAACAGGGCGCGCAGCGTGGCGACGAGGCCGAGGGCAAAAGCGAG
>RFTM01000354.1 GCA_009923475.1 Gammaproteobacteria bacterium
CGACGCCGACCTCGCCTACGCGATGATGGGCATCAACGCCGTGAAGGCCGTCGAGATCGGCGCCGGCGTGCGCGTCGCGGCGCAGCGCGGCAGCGAGCATCGTGACGAACTCACGCCCGCGGGGTTCCTCTCCAACAATTCGGGCGGCGTGCTGGGCGGCATCTCGAGCGGGCAGGACATCGTCGTGCACGCCTCCCTCAAGCCCACCTCGAGCATCCAGGTGCCCGGCCGCTCCATCGACATCGACGGCAACCCCGTCGAGGTGGTCACCACCGGCCGCCACGACCCCTGCGTCGGCATCCGCGCCACGCCGATCGCCGAGGCGATGCTCGCCATAGTGCTCATCGACCACTACCTGCGCCACCGCGGCCAGAACGCGGACGTGCAGGTCCGCACCCCCGTCATCCCGGCGCGCGCGCCGGACGCCAAGGATCCGCAACCATGACCCGTCGCTGGAACGTCGCCGTGCTCGGAGCCACCGGGCTCGTGGGCGACACCCTCATCAAAGTGCTCGAGGAGCGCGATTTCCCGGTCGGCGAGCTCTATCCGCTCGCCAGCAGCCGCTCGCTCGGCAAGGGCGTCGAGTTCCGCGGCCGCGACATCCCGGTCATCGATGTCGAGGGCTTCGATTTCTCGAAGGCCCAGATCGGCCTCTTCTCGGCGGGCGGCGAGGTCTCCAAGGTCTACGCGCCCAAGGCCGCGGCCGCGGGCTGCGTCGTCATCGACAACACCTCCGAGTTCCGCTACGAGGACGACATCCCCTTGGTCGTGCCCGAGGTGAACCCGGAGGCCATCGCCCAGTTCACCAAGCGCCGCATCATCGCCAACCCCAACTGCTCGACCATCCAGATGCTGGTCGCGCTCAAGCCGCTGCACGACGCTGCCGGCATCGAGCGCATCAACGTCGTGACCTACCAGTCCGTGTCGGGAGCGGGCAAAGAAGCGGTCGACGAGCTCGCCGAGCAGTCCGTCGCGCTGATGAGCGGCAAGGGCCCGATCAAGCCCAAGGTCATCGCCGCCCAGATCGCCTTCAACGTCGTGCCCCAAATCGACAAATTCCTTGAGAACGGGTATACGAAAGAAGAGATGAAGATGTCCTGGGAGACCCAGAAGATCCTCGGCGACCCGTCCATCCGGGTGAACGCCACGACCGTGCGCGTGCCGGTCTTCTTCGGGCATTCCGAGGCCGTGCACATCGAGACCCGCCGCAAGCTCACGGTGCCCGAGGCGCGTTCGCTCCTCGAGAAGGCGCCGGGCGTGAAGGTGGTCGACACCCGCAAGCCGGGCGGCTACCCTACGGCCGCCGTCGACGCGGCGGGCAAGGACGAGGTGTTCGTCGGCCGCATCCGCGAGGACATCTCCCACGATCGCGGCCTCGATCTTTGGGTGGTCGCCGACAACATCCGCAAGGGCGCGGCCACCAACAGCATCCAGATCGCCGAGCTCCTCGTGAGGGATCACCTTTGAGGTCGCCGCGCCTCGTCCGCGGGCTGCGCGCGCTGCCGCTCGTGGCGCTGGCCTGGGCCGCGCCGCATGCGCAGGCGCTCGGCCTTGGCGAGGCGCGCGTGGTCTCGCAGCTCAACGCGCCGCTGGTCGCCGAGATCCAGATCGTCGACGCGACCCCCGCCGAGCTCGCCGCGTTGCGCGCCGAGGTGCCCGGCCGCGAGGTCTTCACCCGTTACGGCATCGACCGCCCCGCGTTCCTCGCCGGCGCGTCGGTGTCGGTGCGCACGGCAGGGGCGGGTGCGCCGGTGCTCGTCATCCGCACCGAGCAGCCGGTCGCCGATCCTTTCATCACCGTGCTGCTGTCGGCCGAATGGGGACGCGGTCGGGTGCTCCGCGAGTTCAACCTGGTGGTGGGCCGGACGGCCGAGATCGCCGAGCCGCTCGAACCCATCGAGGTGCAGGCGCCGACGGTGGATGCGGGCCGTAGCGGTACGGTCGAGCGCGCGCCCGATGGCGCCACGCAGCCCGTGAGCGTGCCGCCTGCGAGCGAGCCCCCCGCCGGCAAGGTCATCGCCGACTCTGCGGCGCCGTCGCGACCCGCCGCGGGCAGCGCGCGGGGTTCCGGCAGCGTCGGTGTGCGGCGCGGCGACACGCTCTACGGCATCGCCGACCGCGTGGCGCGCGATCGGGGCGTGTCCGCCTCACAGGCCATGGTCGGCATCTACCGCGCCAACCGCGACGCCTTCGGCGCCAGCATGAACGAGCTGCGTGCGGGCGCGGTGCTGCGCGTCCCAGACATCGCCGAGCTTGCGGCGCTGCCGCCGTCGCTCGTGTCCGCCGAGGTCAACCGCGCCGTCTCCGCGTGGCGCAACCGCGGCGGGTCGGTGGCACGCGTGGCCGATCCGGGCGGTCGCCTGCGCCTCGTCGCGCCCTCGGTGGCTTCGGTCGGCACCGGCGGCTCGGCCGCCACAAAGAACGCGCGGCTTGCCTCCGCCGGCACCGCCGATTCCGCCTCGCCCGCAGAAGGCCCTTCGGGC
>RFTM01000355.1 GCA_009923475.1 Gammaproteobacteria bacterium
CGGCCGCCGCCGCGCGCGCCGAGGGTCTTCGGGTCGCCACGCTCGCCTGTCCCGCGGGCAGCGACGCGCAGGCCTACGGCCGCGCGCTCTACGCCACGCTGCGCGCGCTAGACGCCGAGCGCGCCGACCGCTTGCTCGTCGAGCAGGTGCCGCAGACGCCCGAGTGGGATGCGGTGCGCGACCGCCTGGCGCGGGCCGCCGCGTCCGCCTGACGCGGCGTCCGCGTGACGCGGGCGCTGGCCTCCGCGCGCGCATCGTGCAACCATCGCGCCCCATGAAAACCGCCCGCCCCGCCGCGCCCCGCCGCGGCAAGGTCCGCCGACCGGACTTCATCGACCCGTTCGAGCCGCGCGAGATCCGCCGGCTGGTCGCGGCCTACGGCTCGCCGCTGCTGATCGTCGATTGCGAGCGCGTGCGGCGCCAGTACCGCAGCTTGCAGCGCGCGCTGCCGAGGGTCGACCTGCACTATGCATTGAAGCCCTTGCCGCATCCGGCGGTGATCAGGACGGTGCTCGAGGAGGGCGGCTTCCTCGACCTCGCGACCACGGGCGAGGTCGAGCTGGTGGCGCGCATGGGCGTCGACCCTGCGCGCTGCATCCACACCCATCCGATCAAGCGCGACGCCGACATCCGCGACGCGCTGGCGCGCGGCGTGCGCGTGTTCGTCGCCGACAACCCGGACGAGCTGCGCAAGTTCGTCCCCTACGCGGGACAGGCCGAGGTGCTGCTGCGCGTTTCCTTCCGCAGTCCGGGCGCGGTGTCCGACCTGTCGCGCAAGTTCGGTTGCGACCCGGAGCACCTGCTGCCGCTCGCGCGCCGCGCGCGCGACCTCGGCGTGGCGGTGCGCGGCCTCTCGTTCCATGTCGGATCGCAGGCGCCGGCGCCCGGCAAGCATGTCGAGGCCATCGAGGTCTGCACCGGGCTGCTGGCGGCGGCGCGCCGCGAGCGGCTCGGCCCCTGCGACACGCTGGACATCGGCGGCGGCTTCCCGATCGACTACGGCCAGCCGGTGCCCGAGATCGGCTATTTCTGCGCGCCGATCCGCGCCGCGCTCGCGCGCTTGCCGAAGCGCGTGCGCGTGATCGCCGAACCCGGGCGGTACATCGCCGGCCCCTCGGCCATCGGTGTGGCCTCGGTGATGGGCCGTGCGCAGCGCGAAGGGCGGTGGTGGTACTACCTCGACGACGGTCTCTACGGCTCGTACAGCGGGCAGCTCTTCGACCACGCCCGTTATCCGCTCGAGGCGCTGCGCAAGGGCGGCAAGCGCGAGCCCGCGGTGCTCGCCGGTCCCACCTGCGACAGCATCGACGTGATCGCCGAGAACCTCTCGCTGCCGCTGCTCGACGAGGGCGACCTCGTGGTGGGACGCGCCATGGGCGCCTACACCTGGGCGAGCGCGTCCGAGTTCAATTTCTTCCCCCGCGCGACGGTGGTGTCGGTCAACCTGGAGCCCGGCGACCGCGGCCGGGTGATGACCATCGAACGCTGACCGCGGGGCGCGGCAGGAGTTCCCGCGCCGGGCGAAAAGACCGTCCGGGGGTTGCCTCCGGTGGCAGGGTCTGGGAGCATCCGCGGCTCCGTCATATCCGCGAGACGAGGCGAGCCGCATGTCCCCACCCACGCGACCCGACCGACGCCGTTTCCTGCTGCTCGGAGCCGCCACCGCCGCGGCCGCCGTGCTCCCCGAGATCAAGCCCGCCAGCGCCGAGATCCTCGGCGCCTCGACCGGCGCGGCCGCCCACGGCGGCCGGGCGCTCACGCGCTGGATCGAGCTCTTCAACACCCACACCTCCGAATCGCTGCAGGTCGCCTATCGCGATGCCTCGGGCTTCGTCGGCGCCTCGCTCGACAAGCTGCGCTGGCTGCTGCGCGACCACCGGGCCAACGAGGCCGGCCGCATGGATGTCGCGCTCTTCGACCAGTTGACGGACGTCGCCGCGCAGCTCGGCGTCGACCCGCGCTTCGAGGTCATCTCCGGCTACCGCTCGCCGCGCACCAACGAGCTGCTGCGCCGCACCGGCGGCGGCGGTGTCGCGCGTCACAGCCTGCACATGCAGGGGCGCGCCATCGACGTGCGCCTGCACGGCGTGTCCTGCGCCGCGCTGCGCGATGCCGCCATCGGCGCGCGCCGCGGCGGCGTCGGCTACTACCGCCGCTCCGATTTCGTCCACCTCGACACGGGCCCGGTGCGCACCTGGGGCGGTTGACCGTCCATCACGCCGACTTCGTCGCCGGGGCCGCCTCGGCCCGCGGCGTCGCCATCGTCATCGACGTGTTCCGCGCCTGTTCGCTGGTCGCGCATGCGCTCGCCGCGGGCGCGGCGCGGGTGCTGCCCGTCGAGGGCGTCGAGGAGGCGCGCGCGCGCAAGGCGGCCCACCCCGACTGGCTGTTGGCGGGCGAGCGGCATGCACGGCCGCTGCCCGGCTTCGATTGCGGCAATTCACCGA
>RFTM01000356.1 GCA_009923475.1 Gammaproteobacteria bacterium
CGGTCAACAAGGTCGACAGGGGCGTGATGAGCGCGTCCAGCGGCGGCGCGAGCACCGCACAGGCATCGAGCGCGGCGACATAAGGCTTGGCGCGCTCGCGGAAACCGACCAGCACGCGCCCGCGCTTGGGCACGTACTTCGCGCCCAGCCGCGCGCGGCGACGGTACCCCGTGGTCGGTCCCTCGATCGGCGGCAGCCAGCGCCGCGGCTCGACGCGCCCGACGCGCACCAATGCTTCCGCGAGTTCGCGCTGCTTGGCCGCGAGCTGGGCGCGGGGGTCGAGGTGCTGCAGCGCGCATCCGCCGCAGACGCCGAAATGGGCGCAGGGCGGCGCGACGCGATCGGGGGACGGCCGCAGGACCTCGAGCAGCTCGCCCTCGTCGTGCTGCCGATGCCGCCGTACGCGACGGAAGCGGACCTGTTCGTCCGGCAAGGCGCCCGGCACGAACGCCGTCTTGGCGCCGCGCAGCACGCCCTCGCCGTCGTGGTTGAGCGCCGCGACCACGCCCTCCTCGGGCGGCCCGGGCGGCATCGGTCCGCGGGTCATGCGCCGGAGCTCATGCGGCGGGCGGCCCCCAGGCGGCGAGGAACTCGGCGAGATGCGGCTCGGTGGAGGCCGCCAACATCTCGCGCACCTTCGATTCTTCGGCGGCCAAGTCGGTGGCGTCGATGTGGCCGCGCATGTGCTGGAAACGCAGGTAGACGAGCCAGGTGTTGAGCACGTCCGTCTCGCAGTAGCGGCGGATGCCCTCGAGGTCGCCGGCCTCGTAGGCGCCCCACACCTGGTCGCCCGAGAAACCGAGCTTGCCCGGCAGACCGAGCAGGTAGGCCATGTCCGAGAGGCTGGCCTTGGCGCGTGGCTGGTAACCCGACAGCACGTCCATCAGGTCGGTGTGGCGCTCGTGATAGCGGCTGAGGTAGTTGTTCCAACGGAAGCTGCTGTCGCCGTGCCCGGTCTCCCAGTAGCGGCGCGCGACCACGCCATGCCGCAGCGCACGGTAGTGCAGGACAGGCAGGTCGAACCCGCCGCCGTTCCAGGAGACGAGGTCGGGCGTGTAGCGGTCGATGCCGTCGAAGAAACGCCTGACCAGCTCGGCCTCTCCCGAGTCGAGGTCGCCGAGGCTCCAGACCTTGAGCGTGTCGGCCTGCCGCAGCACGCAGGAGATGGCCACCACGCGATGCTGCTCGTGCGGCAGGAAGTCGCTGCCGGAATGGCGGCGGGCCTCCGCGAACATGGCTTCGGCGACCTGGTGGTCGGAGAGCCCCTCGAGACCGTAGGTGCGCCGGCCGAGCTCGACGTCGGGGACGGTCTCGATGTCGAACACCAGCACCGTCATGGCTGGCCACCGGTCCGCGCGGCCTGCATCGCGGCGCGCATCTCGGCCACCGCCGACGCGAAGCCGACGAACAGCGCGCGGGCGACGATCGAGTGGCCGATGTTGAGCTCGACCACCTGCGGGATCGCCGCCACCGGCGCGACGTTGGCGAGGTTGAGGCCGTGCCCGGCATGCACCTCGAGTCCGAGGCCGGCGGCCAGCCGCGACGCCTCGCGCAGCCGCGCGAGTTCGGCGGCGGCATCGGCGCCCGTCGCCTCGCAGTAGCGGCCGGTGTGCAGTTCGATGACGGGCGCACCGACCCGCGCCGACGCCTCGACCTGGCGCGGATCGGGGTCGATGAAGAGCGCGGTGCGGATGCCGTCGGCGGCGAGCGACGCGCAGGCCTCGCGCAGCCGGGCCGCCAGCCCGACGACGTCGAGGCCGCCCTCGGTGGTGACCTCGGCGCGACGCTCGGGCACGAGGCAGCAGTCCTGGGGCCGGATGCGGCGCGCGATGCCGAGCATCTCGTCGGTGAGCGCCATCTCGAGGTTCATGCGGGTGCGCAGCCGCGGCCGCAGGGCCTCGACGTCGGCGTCCTGGATATGGCGCCGGTCCTCCCGCAGGTGCAGCGTGATGTTGTCGGCGCCGGAGTCCTCGGCGATGCGCGCCGCCTCCAGCGGGTCGGGATAGGCGATGCGCCGCGCCTGCCGCAAGGTCGCCACATGGTCGATGTTGACGCCGAGCGCGATGGACGGGAGCGGGTTCATGCGCCGGCTCCTCCCTCGACGCTTCCGCCGGCGCCCTCACCCGCCGCCGCGTCGTCCGCGCCCGCGGCCGCCGGCGCCGGTCGGGCCGCCGCACGCCGCGTGACCGCGCGCGCCACGGCGCGCGTGCGCAGCTCACGGCCTTCGAGCGCGTGATCGAGCGCGGCGCGCATCAGTCGTCGGGCGTCTTCCAGCACGGAGGTCTCCTGCAGGTCGTCGGCGGCGAAGGCGAGCAGCGAGCGCCCTGCGTAGGCCGCCTCGCCGCCCGACGGCGTCTCCACGAAGCCGAGGTCGAGGTGGAAATGATAATACGCGTCCGGCCGCAGCGGCGCGCCGCTGC
>RFTM01000357.1 GCA_009923475.1 Gammaproteobacteria bacterium
ATGTCGGCGATCTCGAGCGCCTGCTCGCCGGTATCGGGCTGGCTGACCAGCAACTCCTGGATGTTGACGCCCAGCTTCTCGGCATAGGCCGGGTCGAGGGCGTGCTCGGCATCGATGAAGGCGGCCGTGCCGCCCTGCTTCTGCACCTGGGCCACCACCTGCAGGGTGAGCGTGGTCTTGCCCGAGGACTCCGGCCCGTAGATCTCGACCACGCGGCCGCGCGGCAGGCCGCCGATGCCGAGCGCGATGTCGAGGCCGAGCGAGCCGGTCGAGACCGCCTCGACGTCGTACATGGCGGCGGATGCGTCGCCGAGACGCATCACGGAGCCCTTGCCGAACTGCTTCTCGATCTGGCCGAGCGCGGCGCTCAGGGCCTTCTTGCGATTGTCGTCCATGAATCCCCCAAAAAAAGTGGATGGCGAGGCGTGTACGGGATGGGTGGAATTATCCCACAGGCACCGCGCGTGGGAACGCCGCAAATCGCCGCGAAACGCTTTATTTCTCGCGGTGTCCGCTCGGTATACAGGTCGGGCGATCAGGCGCTACTGTATAAACGCCGCAGCGCGAACTCGACCGCCCGACGGCGCACCGTTTCACGGTCGCCCCGGAACCGTTTTCGGACCGCCGCGACGGTGATGGTCCGCCCCGAGCGGCGCGCGAAGCCGAACCACACCGTCCCCACCGGCTTGCCGGGCGTCGCGCCGCCGGGCCCGGCGATGCCGCTGATCGCGACCGCAAGATCGGTGCCGGCCCGACGGCGGGCCTGCCGGGCGAGTTCCCGCACCGTCTGCTCGCTCACCGCGCCGTGGCGCGCCAGGGTCGTCACCCGGACGCCGAGTTCACGCGTCTTCGAGTCGTTCGAGTAGACCACCCAGCCCGCCAGCAGCCAGTGCGAGGCGCCGGGGGGGTCGGTGAGCACCTTGGCCAGCCAACCACCGGTGCAGGACTCGGCGGTGGCGAGGGTCAGCTCGCGCGCGCGCAGGCGGCGGGCAAGGCGTTGCGCGAGGGCGGCAAGGCGGGCGTCTGCATCCGACATGACCCGGAGTATCCCACGGCCGCGTTACGATACGCGCATGTCGGAACACACCCCGGTGATGCAGCAATACCTGCGCCTGAAGGCGCAGCATCCGGACGCGCTGCTGTTCTACCGGATGGGCGACTTCTACGAGCTCTTCTACGAGGACGCGCGCAAGGCCGCGCGCCTGCTCGACATCACGCTCACCGCCCGCGGCCAGTCCGCCGGGGCGCCCATCCCGATGGCCGGCGTGCCGTGCAGAGCGTCGACAACTACCTCGCCCGCCTCGTGCGCAAGGGCGAGTCGGTCGCCATCTGCGAGCAGATCGGCGACCCGGCCAAGTCCAAGGGACCGGTGGAGCGCGCCGTGGTGCGCATCGTCACCCCGGGCACGGTCACGGATGCCGCGCTGCTCGATGACCGGCGTGAGGTGCTGCTCGCGGCCCTGCTGCCGGGCGCGGCGGACGGTGAGCGCTTCGGCCTCGCCTGGCTGGACCTCGGCGCCGGGCGGTTCACGGTGCTCGAGGGCCAGGGACCGGGCGCGCTCGCCGCGGAGCTCGAGCGGCTGCGACCGGCGGAACTGCTGCTGCCCGACAGCCTCGCCGAGGAAGGTTGGTGGTCGGCGGCGCTGCCCGGGCTGCGCTGCCGGGCCCGCCCGCCCTGGCACTTCGAGACCGAGGCCGCGACGCGGCTGCTCACCGCGCAGCTCGGCACGCTCGACCTCGCCGGCTACGGCGCCACCGACCTGCCGCTCGCCATCGGCGCCGCCGGGGCGCTGCTCGAGTTCGTGCGCGACACGCAGCGCACCGCGCTGCCGCACCTCGGCGCGCTGCGCGTCGAGGCGCGCGAGACGGCGCTGCAGCTCGACGCCGTCACCCGTCGCAACCTCGAGATCGACGCCAGCGCCTCGGGCCGCGAGGACGCCACGCTGGTGGCGCTGCTCGACAGCACGGTCACGGCGATGGGCGCACGCGCGCTGCGCCGCGCGGTGGGCCGCCCGGTCACCGACCGTGTGCTGCTCGGCGAGCGGCACGCGGCGGTGGCCGCCCTCGTCGAGGGCCGGCGCTTCGAGGCGCTGCGCGCCGCATTGGAGCCGGTCGGCGACATGGAGCGCATCCTCGCCCGGGTCGCGCTCGGCAACGCCCGGCCGCGCGACCTCACCGGCCTGCGGCTCGCGCTCGGGGCGCTGCCGGCGCTACGCGGAGCGCTCGCAGCGCATGGCGCGCCCTTGCTGCGGCGCCTCGCCGGCGCGGTCGGCGAGCACGGCGAGGAGCTCGCGCTGCTCGAGCGGGCGGTCGCCGCCGAGCCTGCCGCCATGGTGCGTGACGGCGGCGTCATCGCCCACGGCCATGACGCCGAGCTCGACGAGCTGCGCGCCATCCAGGACAACGCCGACGGCTTCTTG
>RFTM01000358.1 GCA_009923475.1 Gammaproteobacteria bacterium
GGCGGCCGCGGCTCGGGCTGGCGTCGCGCGGCATCTTCTGCAGCGCGGCGACCGCGGCGGCACGCTCCTCGGGCGAGGACTTCGGGCTGCGGATCGCCTGCTTCAGCGCGGCGCGCTTGGCGGCGTACTTCTTAGCGGTGTCGGCGCGGCGCTTCTCGCGCTCGACCATGCTGGTCTTGGCCATGTTCTCGTGTGCCCTGTTACTTGCGGAAGGGGAACTGGAAGGCTTCGAGCAGAGCCCGACCCGCCTTGTCGTCCTTCGCCGTGGTGGTGATGGTGATGTCCATGCCCCGGAGCTGGTCGATCTGGTCGTACTGGATCTCGGGGAAGATGATCTGTTCCTTGACGCCCATGTTGTAGTTGCCCTGCCCGTCGAACGAGCGCGGCGAGACGCCGCGGAAGTCGCGGATGCGGGGCATGGCGACCGAGATGAGGCGGTCGAGGAACTCGTACATGCGCGGGCCGCGCAGCGTGACCTTGCAGCCGATCGGCAGGTTCTCGCGCAGCTTGAACGACGCGATCGACTTGCGCGACCGGCACATCACGGGCTTCTGGCCGGTGATCTTCGCGAGGTCGGCGGCCGCGGCCTCGACGACCTTCTTGTCGGCGACAGCCTCGCCCACGCCCATGTTGACCGTGATCTTGACGATCTTCGGGATCTGCATCGCGTTGTCGATGCCGAGGTCCTTGCGGAGCTGCGGGACGACGGTGTCGCGGTAGTACTGCTGGAGCCTTGCCATGGTGTTGCCCGTTGGATCGACGCTCAGGCGTCGACCACTTCTCCGTTGGACTTGAAGTAGCGCACGCGCTTGCCGTCCGCCAGCACCTTCACGCCGACGCGGTCGGCCTTCTGGCTGGCGGGGTTGAACAGCGCGACCTTGGACGCGTGCAGGGGGGCCTCCTTCTCGAGGATGCCGCCCGGCTTGTTCTGCTGCGGGTTGCCGCGGGTGTGCCGCTTGACGCGGTTGACGTTCTCGACGATGACGGTGCCGTCGTCCAGGACCGCGACGATGGCGCCCTTGCGGCCCTTGTCGCGTCCCGAGATGACGATGACGTTGTCGCCCTTGCGGAGCTTCTTCATGGTGGATGCCTCAGAGCACTTCCGGCGCGAGCGAGATGATCTTCATGAACTGCGCCGTGCGCAGTTCACGGGTCACCGGCCCGAAGATGCGCGTGCCGATCGGCTCGAGCTTGTTGCTGAGCAGCACGGCCGCGTTGCCGTCGAACTTGATGAGCGAGCCGTCCGGGCGGCGCACGCCGCGGCGGGTGCGCACGACGACCGCGTCGTACACCTCGCCCTTCTTGACCTTGCCGCGCGGGATGGCGTCCTTGATGCTGACCTTGATGACGTCGCCCACGGCGGCGTAACGGCGGCGCGTGCCGCCCATCACCTTGATGCACATCAGGGACTTGGCGCCGCTGTTGTCGGCGGCGGCGAGGATGGTCTGCAGCTGGATCATGACGCGCGCTCCAGGACCGACACCAGGCGCCAGCTCTTGCGGCGCGACAGCGGACGGCACTCGGCGATGGTCACCGTGTCGCCGATGCGCGACTCGTTCGACTCGTCATGCGCCAGCAGCTTGGTGGTGCGGCGGATGAACTTGCCGTAGCGCGGATGCTTGACGAGACGCTCCACCTCGACGGCGATCGTCTTCTGCATCTTGTTGCTGACCACGCGACCGGTGAGGGTGCGCTGGGCCTTCTGGGTTTCGTTGGTCTCGGTCATTGGTTACTTCCCCGCGTCCTTCGCGGCCTTCTCGGCGAGCACCGTCTTGAGGCGCGCGATGTCCTTGCGCACACGGCCGAAGTCGTGCGGCTTGACGGCCTGGCCGGTGGCCCGCTGCATGCGCAGCGAGAACTGCTCGCGGCGCAGCTTCAGGAGGTCTTCGTTCAGATCGCGCGCGGCCTTGCCGCGCAGTTCCTTGGCGTCCATGTCAGCGTACCTGCCGCTTCACGAAGGAGGTGGTGACCGAGAGCTTGGCGCCGGCCAGCCGGAACGCCTCGCGCGCGGTCTTCTCGTCGACCCCCTCCATCTCGAAGAGGACCTTGCCCGGCTTCACCTTGGCGACCCAGTACTCCACGTTGCCCTTGCCCGCGCCCATGCGGACCTCGAGGGGCTTCTTGGAGACCGGGACGTCCGGGAAGACGCGGATCCAGATCTGGCCGCCGCGCTTGACGGCGCGGGCCATGGCGCGGCGCGCGGCCTCGATCTCGCGGGCGGTCATGCGCGCGCGCTCGGTGGCCTTCAGGCCGTAATCGCCGAACGCGACGCTGTTGCCGCGCTGCGCGAGGCCGGTGTTGCCGCCCTTGAACTGCTTGCGGTACTTGGTGCGCTTGGGTTGCATCATGACGGTGTCCCTCCTGCGCTCAAGCCGCCGGGGCCGCGGCCGGAGCCGCGCCGTCGGTCGCCGGGGCC
>RFTM01000359.1 GCA_009923475.1 Gammaproteobacteria bacterium
CTGCCGCCGCAGCCAGCGGGTGGCGGCCCAGAAGGCGGCCATCACCGCGCCCAGGGCGAGCAGCGGCGCGGCCAGGGCCACCACGCTGATGAGGGCGGCCCCGCCGAGCTCGCCGGTGGCGAGCACCGGGTTGGCGAGACCCCCGGTCGTGGCCGTCGACTTGAGCCGCAGCAGCGAGGTCACGCCTTGCGTGAGGCCGGCCATGCCGCCGCCCGCGATGACGGCGGTGGTCCATCGGACCATCGGCGGCAGGTCGGTGATCACGGCCGCTGCGGCGACCGTGCCCGCCAGCACGGCGACCGGCGCGCCCAGCGCATCGAGGATGTTGTCGATGCCGGGCAGGTAGTAGGCGGCGACCTCGAGCGCGGCCGCCACCGCCAGCATCAGCATCGCGGGCCAGCTGCCGAGCCAGGCGAACTCGCCGGCGAGCGTCACCCAGCCGAGGTGCCCGGCCACCGACAGCGCGCAGAGCGGCAGGAACACCCTCAGGCCGACCGCTGCGGCGAGCGCCACGCCGAGCGCGACCGGCAGCAGCGCGTCGAGCGCGTTCATCGCGCGCGCCAGCCCCAGGGCCGCCCGGCCGTGACCTCGCGCAGCGTCTGCGGCCAGCCCGCGTCGAACCACTCCGCGATCAGGCGATGCGAGATGGAGGTGGACGGCGGCAGCATCACCTCGCCCGCGGCGATGGCCTCGCGGCTGAGCCACCGCGCCTCTTCGAGCTCGGTGCTGCGGCCGATGGGCGAGCCCGGCGCCGCGGTCGCCGTGAAGCCGAGCATCAGCGACGACGGGAACGGCCAGGGCTGCGAGGAGTGGTAGCGCGAGGCGATCACGGTCACGCCCGTCTCTTCAAGCACCTCGCGCACCACAGCGTCCTCGAGGCTCTCGCCCGGTTCGACGAAGCCCGCGATGGTGGAGAAACGGCCCGGCGGCCAGCTCGCCTGACGGCCGAGCAGCGCGCGCTCGCCGTCGGTCACCAGCACGATGATGGCCGGGTCGATGCGCGGGAAGAACTCGGTGGCGCAGCCGGGGTCGCGGCAACGCATGACATGCCCGGCGCGCTGCGGCTCGCAACGCGCGCCGCAGACGCCGCAGTGGCGATGGCGATGCTGCCAGTAGGTGAGGGCGCGCGCATAGGCGAGCAGGCCCGCCTGTTCGCCGTCGAGCATCGCGGCGAGCGGCCTCAGTTCCTCGAAGCGCGCGCCGGACGGGGCCGGCGCGTCCTCGCCGAGCTGCACCAGCACGCAGCGCGCCTGCTGGAACCAGCCGAGCAGCACCAGCGATTCGCGCGCCGCGCCGCGCACCAGCGGATGGTCGCGGCCGACGAATGCGACCCGCGGCTCTTCGGCGGCGATCGGGTGGGCCGTGCCGCGCGCCAGCAGGAACAGGGTGTCGGGGTCGGCGAGGGCGGCCTCTTGCCAGTCCGGCGCCTCGCGCGACTCCGCGCGCCGGTCGATGTAGGGGCCGGCGAGGAAGTTGTGGATGACGGAGGGGTCGGGTGTGGCCATGGTCTCCCGCGAGCCGGGGAGCGGCCGCCCGCCCGGCAGATCAGTGTCCGCGCATTCTACCAGTGATGCGCGGGGCCGTGACCTCGCCGGGCTTGTCGCCGCAGGCGCGGCACGGCGTCGCGCGCAGCGACGGATGCTCGACCACGTCCACCGCGGCGCAGCCGCCGCACCAGCGCAGCCGCAGCTCCTCGCCGCGTTGCAGCGCGCCGGCGAGGTAGACCGCGTGCTCGAAGTCGATGCAGGGCTGCGGCACCACGCGCCGGTAGGTCTCGAAGGCCTCGCAGAGCAGGCGGCCGCGGGCGAGCGAGGGCTGCGCCGCGGCGGCGCCCGCGGTGGGCGGGGTCACCACGCCGAACAGCAGCAGCATGGAGGCGAGCGCATGGGCGTCCGCGGCGCCCGCGCCGCTGCGCACGAAGAACGCCGCCTGCTGCGGCGACTTGCCGCGCCGACGGCGCACGCCTGCGCCCGGCCGGATGTAGGCGCGGAAGAGCTTGCGGATGCGGTCGTCGCTGAGCCCGGTCCAATGGCGGATGGTGTGCGTGCGCGCCTCGTGCCCGATCAGGCGCAGCGCGAGCTCGAGCCGCAGCCGGTCGCGGTTGTATCGTTCGTCGGTGACTCGCATCGCAGCCCTCCGTGGCGCGCGCCGCTTGACGATAATCGCCGGAGACGGCGGCCTCCGCGACGCAGCGCGCATTTCACCGAAAATATCCCAAAAGTCACGATGCAATCCAAGCGCGCATCGGTCAGATTTGTGGCGTGTTCATGGAGGAATGATGCAAGCCGACAATAACCCGGGCGCGCCGCGTTCCGTCGCCGAGGATTTCCGCTCCGCCATCGACGCCGAGGCTTTCCGCCAGGTCGCCGAGATGAACCTGCGCGGCCTGCGCGTGCTGCGCGATGCGCTCGCCG
>RFTM01000360.1 GCA_009923475.1 Gammaproteobacteria bacterium
CTCGCGGATGAAGCGCTTGACCATGCGGTCCTCGAGCGAGTGGAAGCTGATCACCGCGAGCCGGCCGCCCGGCGCAAGCACCCCGTAGGCCGCCTCGAGCGCGGCGCGCAGCTGGCCGAGCTCGTCGTTGACGTGCATGCGCAGCGCCTGGAACGTGCGCGTCGCCGGATGCTTGCCGTCGCGCGTGCGCACCGCGCGCCGCACGATCTCGGCCAATTGCAGCGTGCGCGTGATGGGCGCCGCGGCGCGCGCCGCGACGATCGCCTGCGCGATGCGCCGCGCGAAACGCTCTTCACCGAGCTCCGCGATCACCTGTTGCAGCTCCCGCTGGTCGGCTTGGGCCACGACATCGGCGGCCGACCGGCCGCGCGAGGGGTCCATGCGCATGTCGAGCGGGCCGTCCTTCGAGAAGCTGAAGCCGCGCGCCGGATCGTCGAGCTGCGGCGAGGAGACGCCGAGGTCGAGCAGCACGCCCCGCACCGGACGGCCGTGGGCGTGCGCGGCGACCACCTCGCCGAGGCGCGCGAAGTCCGCCTGCACGAGCGTGATGCGGGGTTCGCCCGCGAACGCCGCGCGTCCCGCGGCGATCGCCTCGGGGTCGCGGTCGAGCGCGAGCACGGCGCCGTCGGGGCCGACGGCCTCGAGCAGCCGTCGTGCATGTCCCCCGCGTCCGAACGTGCCATCGACATAGAGACCACCCGCCACCGGGGCGAGCGCCTCGAGCACCTCATCGACAAGCACAGGCTCGTGCCCATCCGCGTGCCCCACGACGCCACCCCGCATCCCTACCACCGTCCGCGTGGCGCGCCGGCCATGCCCGCGCGCCCCGTCCCTTCGTCCTGCGACCGCCGCCCGCCTACAACGACAGGGAGTCCAGCTCCGTCGACAGGTCGGTCGCGGTCTCCTCGCTCTTGAGCCAGTAGTCGCGGCGCTCCGTCCAGCGCGCCTCGTCCCACAGCTCGAGCCGGTTCCCTTGACCGATCAGCATGGCGTGCCGCGTCAGCCCCGCGAATTCACGCAGTTCCGGCGGCAACAGCAGTCGCCCCTGGCCGTCGAGGTCGATCTCGGTCGCGTGGCCCACCATCAGGCGCTGCAAGCGGCGCGACCGCTCGTGCAGCGAAGGCAGGCTCATCAACTTCCGTTCGATCAGCTCCCAGTCAGGCAGCGGGTAGATGAGCAGGCAGGGGTCGCGGTCCACGGTGACGACGAGGTGACCCTCGCCGCGCTCGAGCGCGCGTTGGCGCTGCCGGGTGGGCAACACCATCCGGCCTTTGTCGTCGAGCGTGACTTTGCTTGCGCCGCGGAACATGACCTTGCAACGGGCGGTCTGCCGCCCATTTCGCCCCACTTTCTACCACTTGGCGCCACTATAGAAATCGCGCGCGTGGGGTGTCAACGGTCTCTGCGAAAAAAATTTCCGTCGCGCCAACAACTTACAGCCGCGCGGGGGCCGCTGCAACCCGTCTGCAACAACAAACTTCTTGGGGTTTCATGGAGTTGCCTGCGATTGCTCACGCAGGCATTCAGGAGAGGAGGAGTCGGCCGATAAGCCGGGTTCTGTCGTGGGCGATCATTCCTCTGGGGCGGCCGTCACCGGACGCCTCAAGCAGCCTACCCGGAAGTCACGCTCGGACACGGCGCTGCAGGTTGCCCTGCGACTTCCCTATTTGGCCTTGCTCCCGGTGGGGTTTGCCGTGCCACGCCCGTTGCCGGCCGCGCGGTGCGCTCTTACCGCACCATTTCACCCTTGCCTGCGTTGCCTTCCCTGACGGGGAGTTGGCGCATCGGCGGTATCTTTCTGTTGCACTTTCCGTGGGCTCGCGCCCCCCAGGCGTTACCTGGCACCGTGTCCGAAGGAGCCCGGACTTTCCTCCACATCCCGGAGGATGCAGCGATCACCTGGCCGACTCCGGCCTGCACGATAACCGCCGCTGGCCGAAACGACAATCGCGCCGTCGGCGGGCGCGCGCTCAGTCGCGCGCCGGCGCGAGCCGCACCGCGAGCGCATAGGCCTCGGCGCGCGGCACGTCGCAGGCCGCGGCGGCGAGCGCCGCGGCTTTCGAGGCGGGCAGTTGCGCGAGCGCGGCGCGCAGCGTGCGCTCCAGCCGCTCCTGCGCGGCGGGGTCGCGCGGCCCGCCCTCGCCGGCCCGCTCGGGCGGCGGCGCCCCGGCCACCACCAGCGTGATCTCGCCGCGCGCCATGTCGGCATCGTCGACGGCGCGCGCCGCGAGCTCGCCCAGCGTGCCGCGATGCACCGTCTCGAACATCTTGGTCAGTTCGCGCGCCACGGCGGCCGCGCGCCCGGCGCCGAACGCAGCCGCGCAGTCGGCCAGCGACTCGGCGATGCGGTGCGGCGCCTCGAAGAACACCATGGCGCGGGGCTCGAGCGCGAGCGCCGCGAG
>RFTM01000037.1 GCA_009923475.1 Gammaproteobacteria bacterium
CGTCGGTCAGCACCTCGCGCCCCTCGCGGGTGACGAGCACGTCGTCCTCGATGCGGATGCCGATGTTGCGGAACTCCGGCGGCACGCCGCGCGTGCCGGGCGGGATGTAGAGACCGGGCTCGATGGTGAGCACCATGCCGGGCTCGAGCGCGCGCCAGGCGTCGCCGATCTTGTATTCGCCGACGTCGTGCACGTCCATACCGAGCCAATGGCCGGTCTTGTGCATGTAGAAGCGGCGGTAGGCCTCTTCCTTGATGAGGGTCGGCACGCGGCCCTTGAGCAGCCCGAGCCGCACCATGCCCGCGGTCAGCACCTGCACCGCCACCTCGTGCGGCCGGTTCCAGTGCTCGCCCGGACGCACCGCGTCGATGGCGGCGAGGTTGGCCTCCACCACGAGGTCGTAGGCGGCGCGCTGCGCGGCCGTGAAGCGGCCGTTCACCGGGAAGGTGCGCGTGATGTCCGAGGCGTAGTGGCGGAACTCGCAGCCCGCGTCGATCAGCAGCAGCTCGCCGTCGCGCAGCACCGAGGCGTTCTCGCGGTAGTGCAGGATGCAGCCGTTGGCGCCGCCGCCCACGATCGGCAGGTAGCTGATGTCGGCATCGGCGCGGTGGAACTCGTGGCGGATCTCGGCGGCGACCTCGTACTCGAAGAGGCCGGGCCGACAATGGCGCATCGCGCGCAGGTGCGCTGCGGCGCCGATGCGCGCGGCGTGGCGCATCTGCTCGAGCTCGGCGCGGCTCTTGCGCAGGCGCATCTCGTGCAGCGCGTGCTCGAGCGCGACGATCTCGTGCGGCGCATGGCGGCCGTGCTTGGCCTGGGCGCGCAGCCCGTTGACCCAGCCCACCACGCGCTGGTCGAAGTCGCGGTTGACGCCCACCGTGTAGAACACGCGCGCGCGGCTCTCCATGAGCCCCGGCAGGATCTCGTCGATGTCGGTGATCGGGAAGGCGTCGTCGGCGCCATGGTCGTCGGCGTAGGCCTGCTCGTTGTCCTCCTCGGACTCCTCGGGGTCGGTGCCGACGCGGGTGATCGCGCCGAGGTCGCGCACGATCTCGGCCACCTGCTCCGGGAGGGACTCGGGATCGGGCAGCGCGCTGGTGCCGAGGCCGTAGAGGAACCCCTGGCAGAACTCGCCCAAGGCCTGCGCCCGCTCGGCGAGCGGCGCGTCGTCGTCCGGCAGCAGCGGCTCGAACTGCAGCTGCCCGGCGGCCAGGGCCTCGCGCGTGGCGCGGTAGAGGTCCCGCATCCCCGCCTCGGCGACGCCCGGACGGCCTTCCGGGAACACCTCGCCGAACCATTCCGCGGGACCGAAGGCATCGCCGGCGCACAACGCGCCGGCCAAGGTGCCATGGGCTTCCGGGACCTCGGTCAGGGCATGCGCGCCGTCGAGCAGGCGGGTGAGCTCGCGGAAGGACGGGGTGGACATGGCGCGATTATGCCCGATGCGCCCCGGACCCGGCCCTGCCGGTCGTTGCCGGACCGCGGAACGCGCCTATAATTTCCCCCTGTCCCCGCGAACGCGAGATGCCCATGAACGACCGCTCCTCCGGCCTCGACGCCGAACTGCGCCGCCTCGAGCGGCAGGTCGAAGAGCTCATCGCCGCGCTGGGCGCCGCCCGCGAGGAGAACCGCGCGCTGCGCAACCGCCAGGACCAGCTGTCGGTCGAGCGCGCCTCCCTCATGCAGCGCAACGAACAGGTGCGCACGCGGGTCGAGGCCATGATCGGCCGGCTCAAGACGCTGGAGCACGGTTCGTGAGCGGCGCCGACAAGGCCGACGGCAAGGATGTCGCGCGGGTCAGCGTCCGCATCCTCGACAAGGAATACCTCGTCGCCTGCCCGTTCGAGGAGCGCTCCGCGCTGCTCGACGCCGCGCAGCACCTCGACACCCGCATGCGCGAGGTGCGCGACACCGGCAAGGTGGTCGGCATCGACCGCATCGCCGTGATCGCCGCGCTCAACCTGGCCAACGAACTGCTGCGCGTGCAGTCGCGCGAGAAGCGCGCCGAGGCCGAGGCGGGCGGACGCGTCCGCGCGCTGCGCGAACGCATCGACGGCGCCCTCGCCCGGGGCCAGCAGCTCGACCTCTGATCGGCCCCCGGCTGGTGTAGAGTATCGCGGCGTCGCCTGCGGTGTCCGATAGTGGATCGGGTATAACCTCTCGACCCTAAGTTGGAACGCCCAGGGGCATCAGGACTTGCTGCCAGCACTGTGCATGTCCGCCTCGAGCGGAAAGCCTTACCTGGCGCAGTCCGCCCCACTTGTTGCTCTGTGTCGAGAGCAACGGTCCACGCCGGCACAGGCGGGTGACGTCTCTTCTTCCCAAGGCCTCGAGGAGGTCCGCGTGCCCGAACGCGATGTGCGCGACGAGCGCGCCCGGTTGCGCCAAGAACTGCGCCGTCGGCGCGCCGCCCTGCCCCCCGTCGAGCGCGCCCGCGCGGCGCGCGCCATCGCCGCCCGCCTCGCCGCGGCGGGCCTGCTGCGCCCCGGGCTGCGCATCGGCGCCTACCTCGCCGTCAAGAGCGAGATCAGCCTCGAGCCCTTCATGTCGCGCGCCCTGCGCGCCGGCTGCGCGGTCTGGCTGCCGGTGGTCACCGACACGCGCGCCCATCGCATGACCTTCCTGCCGGCGGGGAGGCGGCGACGCCGCGGCGCCTACGGCATCCCCGAGCCGGTCGGCGGCGCGCGCTGCGCCACGCGCTGGTTGCAGGTCGTGCTGGTGCCGCTGGTCGGTTTCGACGCCGCGGGGCACCGGCTGGGCTCGGGCGCCGGCTACTACGACCGCGCGCTCGCCTTCCGGCTGGGCCTGCGCCGTTGGCGCGGCCCGCGGCTCATCGGCGTCGCGCATTCCTGCCAGCAGGCCGCGGCCATCGCCGCGCTGCCGACCGACGTCGCGCTCGACGCGGTGGTCACCGAAAAAGGCTTTTTTCCCTGCAGCGGAGCCGATCGATGAAACACTGGCTGATGAAGTCCGAACCCTCGGTGTTCGGCATCGAGGACCTCGCCAAGGCGCCGAAGCGCACCAGCGGCTGGGACGGCGTGCGCAACTACCAGGTGCGCAACATGCTGCGCGACGAGTTCGCCGCAGGCGACCTCGCCTTCTTCTACCACTCGAGCTGCCCGGAGCCCGGCATCGTCGGCGTGATGGAGGTGGTGCGCGCGGGCTACCCCGACGGCACCGCGCTCGATCCGAAGCACCCTGCGCACGACCCTGCCGCGACGCGCGATGCGCCGCGCTGGTACCAGGTCGACGTGCGTCTCGAACGGCGTTTTCCCCGCACGATCACGCTCGACGAACTGCGCGCGCACGAGCGCGGCGCGCTGCGCGGACTGCGCGTGCTGCAGCGCGGCAACCGGCTGTCGATCACACCCATCGAGCCCGCGCACTGGCGCTTCATCTCGTCGCTCATCTGACCCCTTGCTTGTTTTTTACATTCGCGTGTATATACTCGGTCTCGGGACTAACCCATAACTGGAGAACCAACATGGCCAAGGCCAAGAAGAAGGCTGCTAAGAAGAAAGCCGCCAAGAAGAAGTAAGATCCCTCGGGATCTTCGGCCGTCGTGACGCAAGTCCGGCGGCCTCTTCTCAAAAGGAGATGCCCGCGAAAGCGGGCATCTTCGTTTGAGGCCCCGGAAAACCCTGAAAAACAAGGGAGCGCGCGACATGACGGACCCCTCGGCAGGCAAGCAGGCGGCGGCGCGGGCCGCGCTCGAGTTCGTCGGCGACGACGCGGTGATCGGCGTCGGCACCGGCTCCACCGTCAACTTCTTCATCGACGCGCTCGCCGCGCATCGCGGCCGCATCCGGGGCGCCGTCTCCTCCTCCGAGGCCTCCACCGCCCGGCTCAAGGCTGCCGGCATCGAGGTCCTCGACCTCAACCGCACCGGCGACCTCGAGGTCTACGTCGACGGCGCCGACGAGACCGACCACCACCGCCGCCTCATCAAGGGCGGCGGCGCCGCGCTCACCCGCGAGAAGATCGTCGCCGCCGCCTCGCGCAGGTTCGTCTGCGTGGTCGACGAATCCAAGGTGGTCGACGTGCTCGGCCGCTTCCCGCTGCCGGTCGAGGTGATCCCGATGGCGCGCTCCTACGTCGCCCGGCAGCTGGTGAAGCTCGGCGGCCAGCCCGTCTGGCGCGAGAACGTCGTCACCGACAACGGCAACCAGATCCTCGACGTCCACGGCCTGCGCATCCTCGATCCGCCCGCGCTCGAGACCGCCATCAACGGCGTCGCCGGCGTGGTGACCGTGGGCCTGTTCGCGCATCGCGCGGCGGACGTGGTGCTGGTCGGCAGTGCGGCCGGCGTGCGCAGGCTCGGCTGACATGAGCGGTCCGCAGGACAGCGCAGGCGGCCACCAGCCGCCCAAGGTCTGGGAATGGAAGAAGGGCAGCGGCGGCCGCTTCGCCGCCATCAACCGGCCGGTCGCCGGACCCACCCACGACAAGGACCTGCCGGTCGGCCGCCATCCGCTGCAGCTCTATTCGCTCGCCACGCCGAACGGCGTGAAGGTGACGGTGCTGCTCGAGGAGCTGCTGGCGATGGGCCACGCCGGCGCCGAGTACGACGCCTGGCCCATCAAGATCACCGAGGGCGACCAGTTCGGCAGCGGCTTCGTCGCCATCAACCCGAACTCCAAGATCCCGGCGCTGCTCGACCGCTCGACGGATCCGCCGACGCGGGTGTTCGAGTCCGGCTCCATCCTGCTGTACCTCGCCGAGAAGTTCGGCGCGCTGCTGCCGGCGCCGGGCGCGGGCCGCAGCGAATGCCTCAACTGGCTCTTCTGGCAGATGGCGAGCGCGCCCTACCTCGGCGGCGGCTTCGGGCATTTCTATGCCTACGCGCCGGAGAAGATCGAGTACGCCATCGACCGTTTCGCCATGGAGGCCAAGCGCCAGATGGACGTGCTCGACCGGCGGCTCGGCGAGTCCGCATGGCTCGCGGGCGACGCCTACACGATCGCCGACATCGCGGTCTGGCCCTGGTACGGCGTGCTCGCCTTGGGCGAGCTCTACGGCGCGGGCGAGTTCCTGCAGGTGGCGTCGTACCGCAACCTGCGCGGCTGGGCCGAACGCATCGCGGCGAGGCCGGCGGTCGAGCGCGGCCGGCGCGTCAACCGGACCTGGGGCGATGCCGCGACGCAGCTGCCCGAGCGTCATTCGGCCGCCGACTTCGGGGCACCGCCACGGACCTGAGGCGCCCGCCGCCCGCGAGACCCGACGGCCCAAGAAAAAGGCCCGCACCGTTCGCACGATGCGGGCCTTCTTTTTGGCTGGGGGACTAGGATTCGAACCTAGGTAAACGGAGTCAGAGTCCGTTGTCCTACCGCTAGACGATCCCCCAAGGATCGAGTGCGGACGGCGCGGGCGTACCGGCGATCAGCGCTTGGAGTACTGCGGACCGCGGCGGGCCTTGCGACGGCCGACCTTCTTGCGCTCGACCTCGCGGGCGTCGCGGGTGACGAACCCGGCGACACGCAGCGGATGGCGCAGGGTCTCATCATACTCGATGAGCGCGCGGGTGATGCCGTGGCGGATGGCGCCGGCCTGGCCGGTGATGCCGCCGCCGGCCACCGTGACGTCGACGTCGAAGCGGCCGAGGGTCTCGGTGAGCTCGAGCGGCTGGCGCACGATCATGCGGCCGGTCTCGCGGCCGAAGAAGTTGTCGATGCTGCGCTCGTTGATGGTGATGCGGCCGGAGCCGGGCTTGAGGTACACACGGGCCGTGGAGGTCTTGCGGCGGCCGGTGCCGTAGTTGGTGGCGGGCATTCTTTGTGTCCTGGTGCTGCTCGTGGGAGGCCGATCAGATCTCGAGGGGCTTCGGCTGCTGCGCGGCGTGCGGGTGCTTGTCGCCGGCGAAGACATGCAGCTTGCGGTACATGCTGCGGCCGAGGGTGGTCTTGGGCAGCATGCCCTTGACCGCGAACTGCAGCACCCGCTCCGGGTGCTCCTTGAGGAGCTTCTCGAGGGCGATCGACTTGATGCCGCCGATGGCGCCGGTGTGGTGGTAGTAGATCTTGTCGGTCATCTTCGCGCCGGTGACGCGGACCTTGTCGGCGTTCAGCACGACGATGTGGTCGCCCATGTCGACGTGGGGGCTGTAGTCGGCCTTGTGCTTGCCCTTCAGGCGCAGCGCGATCTGGCTGGCGAGACGGCCCAGGGTCTTGCCCTTGGCGTCGACGACGAACCAGTCGCCACGGACGGTGGCGGGCTTGGCGAAAACGGTGCTCATGATCTAGTTCTCCGCTCGCGACGGACTGTCCTGAACCACGGGTCGCGAGTCCCGAAAAAGGGGCGGAAGTTTACTCAAGCCGCCGGGTCTTTGCAAAACCTCTGTAGCCCCCGCAGCGGCCCCGCCTCCGGAGGAGCCCTTGCCACTGCCTGTCCGCAGGGTGGACTGGCTATGAAAAACGGCGGGCCGGGACCGGAAATCGGCTCAAGAGGTCCCTAGGGACGGCCGCTTTATAATGTGCCATGCGCGAACGCCACCTCCTAGACCCTATCCTCGGCTCCCTCGATCGGGCCCTGCGCGCCGTGTTCGCTCCTCCCCTCGCGACCCGGCCGATGCCCCGACCTGCGGGAGAGGCGTCCACCCCCGAGGCCCCGCTCGACGACGCCGAACGGCGCGAAGCGGCCGGCCTGATGCGGGTGAACCACGCCGGGGAGGTGGCCGCGCAGGCGCTTTATCACGGGCAGGCGGCCTTCGCCGCGCGGCCGGAGGTGCGCGAATGGCTGCTGCAGGCCGCACGCGAGGAGGCCGACCACCTCGCCTGGTGCGACCAGCGGCTGCGCGAGCTCGGCTCGCGGCCGAGCCTGCTCGGCCCGCTCTGGTACGCGGGCTCGTTCGCCATCGGCGCCGCGGCGGCGCTCGCCGGCGATCGCACCAGCCTCGGCTTCGTCAGCGAGACCGAGCGGCAGGTCGAAGGCCACATCGATTCGCATCTCGAGCGGCTGCCGGCCGCCGACGCGCGCAGCCGCGCGGTGCTGCAGGTGATGCGCGAGGACGAGGCCGCGCACGGCGCCGCGGCCCGCGCCGCCGGCGGCACCGAGCTGCCGCCGCCGGTGCGCCAGGCGATGCGCGCCACCGCCAAGGTCATGACCACCACGAGCCGCTGGCTATGACACCTCCGCCCCGCACCATCGCCTCACGCCCGTTGGCGACCCGCGCGCCGCAGAGCGCCTCACCTGGCCTGCAGCGCTTCCTCGAGCTCGCCCGGCGCCGCGTCGTGCCCTCGCGCACCGTGCTCATCACGGCGGGCGAGACGCCCGAATCGCTGTTCCTCGTAGTCTCGGGATCGGTCGAGGTCATGATCGAGGACGACACGGGCAACGACATGGTCCTCGCCTACCTCGGCAAGGGCCAGTTCTTCGGCGAGATGGGCCTGTTCGGCGTGTCCCGCCCGCGCAGCGCCTTCGTGCGTGCCCGCGGCCGCACCGAAGTCGCCGAGATGACCTACGCCCGTTTCCGCGCGCTGTCGCAGGAGACGCCGGCGCTGGTGTTCGAGATCGCGGCGCAGCTCGCGACTCGCCTCGAGCGCACCAACCGCAAGCTCGGCGACCTCGCCTTCGTCGATGTCAGCGGACGCATCGCGCACGCGCTGATGGACCTCTGCGAGGAGCCCGAGGCCATGACGCACCCGGAGGGCATGCAGATCCGCGTGTCGCGCCAGGAGCTGTCGCGGCTCGTCGGCTGCTCGCGCGAGATGGCGGGCCGCGTGCTGAAGTCGCTCGAGGAGCAGGGCCTGCTGCGGGCCAGCGGCAAGACGATCGTGGTGCTCGGCGTGCGGCCCTCGGCGCCGCGCCTCGCGGCCTCGGGTCAGCCGGCGGCCGCGATGGCCGCGCGCATCGCGCGCACCGTCGCCGCGTAGTCGCGGCTGCCGAAGATCGCGGAGCCCGCGACGAAGGTGTCGGCGCCCGCCGCGGCGACGGCGCCGATGTTGTCCACCTTGATGCCGCCGTCCACCTCGAGGCGCACCGGGCGGCCCGACGCGCGGATGCGTTCGCGCACGGCGCGGAATCAGCGCGATGCTGCGGTCGATGTGGTCACTCGCCTCGGGATGGAAGCTGATCCAGGTGGCGCCGGCCTTGGCGAAATCGCCGATCAGGCGGTCGACCGGCCGCACCATCAGGTGCACGTCGATGGGCGCCGTCACGCCGTGCTTGCGCAGCGCCTCGCAGACCAGCGGCCCGACCGTGAGGTTGGGGACGTAGTGGTTGTCCATCACGTCGAAGTGGATGAGGTCGGCGCCGGCCGCGAGCACCGCCTCGACCTCGGCGCCGAGACGCGCGAAATCCGCGGACAGGATGGACGGCGCGATCCAGGGGGCGGACGGTGCGTTGGCGGTCACGGTTTGATCCCTCGCGCGGCGCGGATGGTGTCCCAGGCTTCGATGATCTGCTGCGTGCGCTGCTTGGCGTGCTCGAGCATCGACTCGGGCAGACCGTTGGCGCGCAGCTTATCAGGATGATGCCGCGAGAGCTGTCTGCGGTAGGCCTTGACGACCACGTCATCGCCCGCGCCCGAGCGCACGCCGAGCACGTCATAGGCCTCCGCGAGCGACATGTGGCGCGCGCCCGCGGGCACGCGCTCGCGGCCGTCGCGCGCGTCGCCCTGACCGGCGCCGCCGCCGGCCCGCGCGCCGTTGGCGCCCTGCGCCCCGTGCCGCTGGCGCAGCACGGTCTCGAGCCGCGCGAACTCGAGGCCACCCACCCCGAGCATGGCCGCCGCGCGCGTCAGCATCGGCCGCGCCGGGCCGCGCAGGTCGCTGCCGCCGATCGCCGCGCGCAGCTGGATCTCGAGGAAGTTGCGCAGCAGGTCGGGCCGCCCGGCGCAGACGCGCCGCAGCGACATCACGGCGCGCTCGAGGTCGTAGTCGGCGGACTTGCCGACGGTGAAATGCCCGATCGCCTGCGCCATCTGCGCCTCGGTGAGCCGGAAGCCGAGCATCACCGCGCGCGCCGAGCGGATGTCCTCGTCCGACACCCGGCCGTCGGCCTTGGCCACGTGGCCCATCACCTCGAAGGTCACCTGGAAGAAGAGCGCGTTGACCGCCTTGGGGTCCCCGACCGCGACCTCCTCGTCGTCCGGACCGTCGTCCGTCGCCTCGGCATCCTCGACGCGGTGCAGCGGCCGCCGCCGCAGCGCCTCGCGCGGGTCGACCGCGCCCTCGAGCTTGTCGTCGACCAGATGGCCGGCGATGACGCCGAGCAGCGCCCCCACCGGCCCGCCGGCCAAGGCCCCGAGCGCGCCGCCCACGAGTTTCCCGCCCCATTTCATGCTGCAATACTAGCAACCCCCGGCAGACAGCCGGGAACACAGGGGATCCGCGTGGGACAGACCGACACCGTGCCGACCGTGCATACCACGGCATTGCGCCACCTGCGCCCGCTGCACACCGGCAAGGTGCGCGACATCTACGAGGTCGATGCCGGCCACATGCTGATCGTCACCACCGACCGCTTGTCGGCCTTCGACGTGGTGCTGCCCGACCCCATCCCCCACAAGGGACGGGTGCTCACCGAGATGTCGGACTTCTGGTTCCGCCGCACCGGCCACATCGTGCCCAACCAGCTGTCCGGCATGGACCTCGCCGCGCTGCCGCTCGACCCGGACGAGCGCGCGATGCTCGCCGGACGCGCGGTGGTGGTGAAGCGCCTGCGCGCGCTGCCGGTCGAGGCGGTGGTGCGCGGCTACCTCATCGGCTCGGGCTGGAAGGATTACCTGCGCACGGGCGCCGTCTGCGGCCATGTGCTGCCGCCCGGCCTCGAGCAGGCCGCGCGGCTGCCCGCGCCGCTCTTCACGCCCGCCAGCAAGGCGCCGGCCGGCGAGCATGACGAGAACATCGACTACGCGGCGGTCGAGCGCCTGGTCGGCGCCCCGCTCGCGGCGCAGGTGCGCGACACCTCGCTCGCCCTCTACGCCTTCGCGGCCGCGCATGCGCTCGCGCGCGGCATCATCATCGCCGACACCAAGTTCGAGTTCGGCGTCGACGCCGCCGGGCGGCTCACGCTCATCGACGAGGTGATCACCCCCGACTCCTCGCGCTTCTGGCCCGCCGACACCTGGCGCACCGGCATCAGCCCGCCCTCCTTCGACAAGCAGTTCGTGCGCGACCATCTCGAGACCCTCGACTGGGACAAGCGCCCGCCGGGCCCGCGCCTGCCGC
>RFTM01000361.1 GCA_009923475.1 Gammaproteobacteria bacterium
GCGGCCGAGCCCCACGATGAGCGCGGTCGGAGGCGGGGCGGCGGAGGCGGTTCGGCCGGTCATCGCAGCTTGAGCGTCGCGAGGCCCGCGAGCACCAGGAAGAAGGTGATGATCCAGAAGCGCACGATGATCTTCGGCTCGGCCCAGCCCTTCTTCTCGAAGTGGTGGTGGATGGGCGCCATGCGGAAGAGGCGCTTGCCGGTGAGCTTGAACGAGGCGACCTGCAGGATCACCGAGGCGGTCTCGAGCACGAAGATCCCGCCCATCACGAGCAGCACCAGTTCCTGGCGGACGATCACGCCGATGGTGCCGAGCGCGGCGCCCAGCGACAGCGCGCCGATGTCGCCCATGAACACCTGCGCGGGGTAGGCGTTGAACCAGAGGAAGCCGAGCCCGGCGCCCACCAGCGCCGCGCAGAAGATCAGCAGCTCGCCGGCCTGCGGCACGGCCGGGATGGCGAGGTACTGCGCGAACACCGCGTTGCCCGAGGCGTAGGCGAACACGCCGAGCGCCGCGGCCACCATCACCGCGGGCATGATGGCGAGGCCGTCGAGCCCGTCGGTGAGGTTCACCGCGTTGCTCATGCCGACGATCATCAGGTAGGTGAGCAGCGTGAAGGCGACCACGCCGAGCGGCAGCGCGAAGTTCTTGAGGAACGGCAGGTAGAGCGTGGTGTCGGCGGGCGACTTGGCCGTGTACCAGAGCACGAGCGCCGCGGCGAGGCCGCCCACCGACTGCCAGAAATACTTGTAGCGGGCGATCAGGCCCGCGGGGTTCTGGCGGACGATCTTGAGGTAGTCGTCCCAGAAGCCGACCAGGCCGAACAGCACCGTGACGCCGAGCACGACCCAGACGAAGCGGTTGCCGAGGTCGGCCCACAGCAAGGTGCTGACGATGATGGCCACCAGGATCAGCATGCCGCCCATGGTCGGCGTGCCGGCCTTCTTGAAGTGCGTCTGCGGACCGTCGTCGCGCACCACCTGTCCCACGCGCAGGGCCGCGAGCCGGTCGATCATCCACGGCCCCGCGAGCAGCGAGATCGCGAGCGCCGAGACGGCGGCCAGGATGGCGCGCATCGTGAGGTAGGAGAACACGTTGAGGAACGTGAACTCGTGCGAGAACGACCTGGCGAGCCACAGCAGCATGTCAGGCGGCTCCTCTGGAAGCGGCGGACGCGGGCATGAGCGCATCGACCACACGCTCGAGGCGGTTCATGCGCGATCCCTTGACGAGCACGCGCACGTCCGGCGCGAGCCCGGCGCGCACCGCCGCCGCGAGCTCGAGCGCATCGTCATGGCGGCTCGCGCCCTCGCCGAAGCTGCGGGCCGCGAGCGCGGCGCGCTCGCCGAGCGCGAACAGGCGCTCGACGCCGTGGGCACGCGCCTGGCGGCCGGCTTCCGTGTGGGCCGCGACGGCGTGCCCGCCGAGCTCGGCCATCTCGCCGAGCACCAACCAGCGCCTGCCCTCGAGCGAACCGAGCACCTCGAGGGCGGCCAGCAGCGAGGACGGGTTGGCGTTGTAGGAATCGTCGATGAGCCAGGCGCCCTGCGCCGCGGCGCGCAGCACCAGGCGGCCGGCCACGGGCTCGAGGCGCGCGAGGCCCGCAGCCACCTCGGCGAGGCCGGCGCCGGCCGCGGTGGCGGCGGCAGCCGCGCCCAACGCGTTGAGCACGTTGTGCTGTCCGGCGAGCTTCAGCGTGACCGCGACCTCGCCCATCGGCGCGAGCAGCGTGAAGCGGGTGCGGAAGCCGCCCTCGCCCGCCTCGGTGCGGATGTCGCGGGCGCCGAAATCGGCCTTGGCGCCCAGGCCGAAGGTCGTCACGCGCGCCACCGTCATGTCCCGCCAGAGGCCCGCGAACTCGTCGTCGGCGTTGATCACCGCGACGCCGTCGCGGCCGAGCGCGGCCAGCAGCTCGCCCTCGGCATGCGCCGCGCCCTCGAGGCTGCCGAAGCCCTCGAGGTGCTCCGCGCCGGCGTTGGTGACGATGCCGATGCCGGGCGACGCGATGCCGGCGAGCTCGGTGACGTCTCCGGGACGGTTGGCGCCCATCTCGATGACGGCATGGCGGTGCGTCGCCTCGAGGCGCAGCAGCGTCAGCGGCACGCCGATGTGGTTGTTGAGGTTGCCGCGCGTCGCGAGCGTCGCGCCGCGCTCGCCGAGGATCGCGGCGATCATCTCCTTGCAGGTGGTCTTGCCGTTGCTGCCCGCGACGCCGACCACCGGTCCGGCGAAGCGCGCGCGGGCCGCACGCGCGGCCTGCTGCAGCGCCCGCAGCGGATCGTCGACCACGATGGTCGCGAGGCCGGCCGGCCCTTCGCGGGTGGCGACCGCGCCGACGGCGCCGGCGGCGGCGGCCTGCGGCAGGAAATCCGCGCCGTCGAAGTTCGGGCCGCGCAGCGCG
>RFTM01000362.1 GCA_009923475.1 Gammaproteobacteria bacterium
GCGCCGACCTTGTCGAAGGGCGGCTTCTGCACGGCGTTGATGAGCCCCGCCATGTCGAGGCTCTGGCCGCCGCGCCACGCGTTCTCGAGGATGTTGGCGAGCAGGATGTGGTCGCGGCTCTGGATCGGGTCGGCGTCGCGGCCGAGCAGCGAGAGCAGCCCCGAGACCACCGCGCCCACGCGGTCGCGCAGCGCGGCCGAGTCCGCCAGGAGCTCCGCCGGCGGCGGCGCGAACGAGCGCAGCACCGAGAGCGGCAGACCGGTCTCGGCACCTGGCGTATAGATGTTGATGTCGACGGCGTCGCGGAAACGCGCGATGCGAGCGGGCTCCTGCTGCCACTCGGCGAGGCCCTTGCGCCAGGTGTCGGCGGTCTTGGTGGCGAGTTCCTCGACCGTCACGCCCTTGCGCGTGGCGTCGGCCGGGTCGACCCAGGGCTGGAAGTCCGCGGGACGCAGCTCCGGGAAGGCGAGCATCAGGTTGCCGAGGTCGCCCTTGGGGTCGATGCAGATGGCCGGGATGCCGTCGATCGCGGCCTCCTCGAGCAGAGAGAGGCAGAGGCCGGTCTTGCCGCTGCCCGTCATGCCGACGCAGACCGCGTGCGTGGTCAGGTCCTTGGCGTCGTAGAGGACGAGGTCGTCCTTGAGCGCGTTGGCGCCCGGGTCGTATTCCTTGCCGAGATAGAAGACGCCCAGTTTTTCGTAGTCGACGGCCATGACGCGGTCCTCGCCCATAGAGGGTTGCCGAGCCCCGGATTGTACGAAGGCCGCGGCCCGCCGTCGCGGGGTACCATGCGGCCATGGAAGGCTTGTCCCCCGAGTTCTGGCCGCTGGTGCTGGTCGGCTTCCTCGCGCAGCTCATCGACGGTGCGCTCGGCATGGCCTATGGCGTCTCGGCCAGCGCCTTCCTCGCCACCATGGGCCACCCCCCGGCCTTCGTCAGCGCCACCGTGCACGCCGCCGAGGTGGTCACCACGGGCGCTTCGGGGCTTTCACACGCCTGGTTCCGCAACCTCGACCGCAAGATCTTCTTCCGCCTGGTGCTGCCCGGCATGGTGGGCGGCGCGCTCGGCGCCTATCTGCTGAGCAGCCTCGACGGCTCGGTGCTGCGGCCGTTCGTCTGGGGTTGGTTGCTGATCACCGGCATCCTGCTGCTGCGCCGCGCGTTCCGGCGCGACGAGCCCGGCCTCGCAAAGGCGCCGAGCCACGCCTTGGGCGGTGCGGCCGGCTTCCTCGATGCCGTCGGCGGCGGCGGTTGGGGCACGGTCTGCACCCCGACGCTGATCGCGCGCGGCGTGCCGCCGCGCTACGCCATCGGCACCACCAACGCCGCCGAGTTCTTCGTCACGCTCACCATCTCGATCACCTTCCTCTTCACCTTCGACTGGCAGCGCTACGACCTCGTCATCGCGTTGCTCGGCGGCGGGGTGATCGCCGCGCCGGTCGGCGCGTGGGTGGCCAAGCATGTGCCGCCGAGGGCCGCGGTGATCGCGGTGGGGCTGCTCGTCACGGGGCTCGCCGCCCACGGCTTGGTGCGTTGGGCGATGGCTTGACCCCCCGCGCCGGGGCGGGGATACTGATATTCGATGAACACGCAGCGCATCCAGACTTCGCACCTCGGCCTCAGCCGCTGGTGGTGGTGGCGCCCCTCCTGACGGAGAGGGCGCGGGCGCCGCTGTTCGAATCCCACAAACGAGGAACCAGCTACCCGAACCCGTCTCCGGATACCCTCCGGGACGGGTTTTTTCGTTCATGAAGCCGCCATTCGACATCTCAGGTGACCTGGACACGCCGGTCTCGGCGTTCCTGAAGCTTCAGGCCTTCAAGCCGACCTTCCTGCTCGAGAGCGTGGAGGGCGGCGAGCGCGTGGGGCGCTATTCGTTCATCGGTTTCGGTGACGCGGCTTTCGAGCTCAAGCTCGACGCCGGCGGCCACTCCTTTGGCGCGCAGCGGCTGCCGCTGCCCGCCGACCAGGCGGGGTTGCTGGAACTCCTGCGCAATGCGCTCGCCCGCGCGCCGCGGCCCACCGCGCCCGGCGCCGGTCCCGGCTTCCCGCTCGCGGGCGGGCTCGTCGGTTATTCGTCCTACGATGTGGTGCGCTGGTTCGAGCGGCTGCCGGCGCGCCCGGCTGCGGCCTCGCCGGTGCCCGACATGCACTATGTGGCGCCCTCGTCGCTGCTGGTGTTCGACCACCTGACCCGCGGCATCGCGCTGCTGCATGCGGGCAGCGAGGCCGAGCGGCAGTCGCTGCGGCGCGACGTCATCGCCGCGCTGCGCGGGCCGCTGCCGCCGGCGCGCGCCTCGGGAGGGTTCTCGCCGGCGACGGCGTCGATGTCGCACGAGGAGTTCCTCGCCGGCGTCGCGCGCACCAAAGAATACATCGCCGCTGGCGACGTCTATCAGCT
>RFTM01000363.1 GCA_009923475.1 Gammaproteobacteria bacterium
TGCAGAACGCCGCCAACTCGAGCTGCGGCCGCTACCTGATCGGGCTCGCGCGGCTCGCCGGCGTGCGCACCGTCAACGTGGTGCGGCGCGCGGAGGCGGCCGACGGCCTGTCCGCGCTGGGCGCCGATGCCGTGCTGGTCGACGGCCCGGGTCTCGCCGCGCGCGTGCTCGAGGCCACCGGCGGCGCGGCGCCGCGGCTCGGCGTGGACGCGGTCGCGGGCGCGGCCACGCAGCGCATCGCCGAGTGCCTCGCGCCCGGCTCGCCGCTGGTGTGCTACGGCGCGATGGGCCAGGCGCCCTGCGAGATCGACTTCTACCTGATGTTCCGCCAGGGCATCGTGCTGCACGGCCTGAGCTTCGTGCGCCAGCTGCGGCGGCGCAGCCCGCAGGAGGTGCGCGCGCTCTACGCGCGCCTCGCCGGGCTGATGGCGGACGGCCGCCTCGCGGCGCGGATCGCCGCCGTCTACCCGCTCGAGCGCATCGTCGAGGCCTGCGAGCACGCCGCGCGCACCGGCGCGGAGCGCGACGGCAAGGTGATCATCTCGCTGGCGTGACCTCGCCGCGGCGCAGCACCATCCAGGTCGTCACGAGCAGCAGCGGCAGGGTCGCGAGGTTGAGCGCGGTCCAGCCGATGCTCTCGAGCGCGAACCCGGCGAGCAGCGAGGCGACGGCCTGGCAGCCGAACACCACGAGGTCGTTGAAGCCCTGCGCGCGGAACCGCTCCTCCGGCGCATGGGCGCCGGCGAGCACGGCGGTGGCGCCGACGAACAGCAGGTTCCAGCCGACGCCGAGCAGCACCAGCGCGACGAAGTAGTGGGCGAAGCCCTGGCCGACGGCGGCCACGATGCCGACGCAGGCGAAGTTGGCGGCGAGGCCCGCGAGCATCATGCCGCGCACGCCGAGACGGCCGGTGAGCCAGGGGCTCACGAGCGAGGGCAGGTACATGCCGAGCAGGTGCGCGGTGATCACGCCGGCCGTCGCGTGGCCGTCGAAGCCGTCGTGCACGTGCATGCTGATCGGCGTCGCGGTCATGATGAAGCTCATCACCGCGTAGGACGACAGCGCGCCGAGCAGCGCGAGGCGGTAGTCGGCGACGCGCAGCAGCTCGCGCACCGCGCGGCCCTCCGTGCGCCGCGCCGCGGGCGCGGGCGGCGGGGTGGCCACCTGCGACAGCGCCAGCGCCGCGCAGAGCAGCAGCGCGGCGAGCACCACGAACGACCCGGTGTACTCGGGCCAGCCGCCGAGGTGCCGCACCCGCTCGCCGAGCGCCGGCGCGACCACCGCGGCGACGAGGGTGCCCAGCATGACCGTGGCGACGGCGCGCGCCGCGCCGCCGGGCGGCGCCGATTCGACGGCGGCGAAGCGGTATTGCTGCACCACGGCCGAGTTCGCGCCGAAGACGAGGCCGGTGAGGCAGAGCGCGAGGTAGCTGTCGTGCGCGATCGCGGCCGCGCAGGCGAGCGCGCCCAGCGCGCCGAGCAGCGCGCTGCCGATGAACACGGGACGGCGGCCGACGCGCTGCATCAGCAGCGCGGCCGGCAAGGACGCGGCCGCCATGCCGACGATGGAGAGCGACCACGGCAAGGTGGCGAGCGCGGGCGTCGGCGCGAGGCGCGCGCCGACGATGCCGCCGAAGGCGACGAGGGTGATGGTGCCGCAGGCGGCGAAAGCCTGCGCGACGGTGAGTGTCCAGACCTGACGCATGCTTCCTGCCCGGCTGCGCCGCAGTATATGCTGCGCGGATGACCCCGGGGCCCGCATCGGATTACGTCGACCGCATCCTGCGCGCGCGCGTCTACGAGGCGGCCATCGAGACGCCGCTCGAGCCCGCGCCGCGGCTCTCGCGCCGCCTCGGCAACACCGTGCTCCTCAAGCGCGAAGACCTGCAGCCGGTGTTCTCGTTCAAGGTGCGCGGCGCCTACAACAAGATCGCGAACCTGTCGGCCACGGCCGCTGCGCGCGGCGTGATCTGCGCCTCCGCCGGCAACCACGCGCAGGGCGTGGCGCTCGCGGCCGGCCGCCGCGGCATCCCGTCGGTGATCGTGATGCCGGTCACCACGCCGCGCATCAAGGTGCAGGCGGTCATCGACCTCGGCGGCGAGGCGGTGCTGCACGGCGACGACTACGACGCGGCCTGCGAGCACGCGCTCGCGCTCGCCCGCGAGCGCAACATGGTGTTCGTTCATCCCTTCGACGATCCCGACGTGATCGCCGGACAGGGCACCATCGGGCTCGAGATCGCGCGCCAGAGCGGCGGCGACATCGACGCGGTGTTCGTGCCGGTGGGCGGCGGCGGGCTGATCGCCGGCATCGCCGCCTTCCTCAAGCACCTCTATCCGCGCATCCGCATCGTCGGCGTCAACGCCGCCGACTCCACCGCCATGCGCGATTCCCTGCA
>RFTM01000364.1 GCA_009923475.1 Gammaproteobacteria bacterium
GCCGACCGCGGCGCTCGCCGTGCTGCGCGAGCTCGTGATGGGACGCGAGCTGTTCGACCACGCGTTCCGCGAGTACGCGAACCGCTGGAAGTTCAAGCGGCCCACCCCCGCCGACTTCTTCCGCACCATGGAGGACGCCTCGGGCGTCGACCTCGACTGGTTCTGGCGCGGCTGGTTCTACGGCACCGACCACGTGGATGTCGAGGTCGCCGGTCTGCGCGGATACCAGGTCTCGAGCCAGGACCCTGACGTGGAGTTCCCCCTCAGGCGGCAGGCCTGGGAGGCGCAGTACCCCGCGTCCGAGACGGCGGCGCGCAACGCGACCGACGGCACCGGGCCGACGCGGGTCGAGCGCCGGCCGCACCTCAAGGATTTCTACGACGAGAACGACCGCTTCACGCCCAACAACAAGGACCGCAACGAGTACCGCGACTTCCGCGCCAAGCTCGAGGCTTGGGAGCGCGAGGCGCTGGACCGGGCGGTCAAGGCAGGCGAGCATTTCTACTTCGTCGATTTCCGCAACATCGGCGGTCTCGTCACGCCCTTGCCGCTCACCCTCACCTACGAGGACGGCAGCACCCGCGACCTGCTCATCCCGGCGGAGGTCTGGCGCTACAACGCCGTCGAGGTCACCAAGCTCTTCATCGAGAAGAAGCGGCTGGTCTCGGTCGAGATCGACCGCAAGCATCTCTCGGCCGACGCCGACTACAGCAACAACGCTCTTCCGAGGCGCGTACTGCCGACCCGCATCGAGCTCTTCAAGGGCCGCAGCGGCGGCCGCAACCAGATGCTCGACGCCATGGCGGAGCTCAAGACCGAGGGCGCCGGCGCGGATGCGAAGGGTGCGCCGAAGGACGCCGGTGCAGCGGTTCCCCTGCAGCAGACGGGTGGTGCGACGCCGAACGGTTCCGCGCCGACCGTGACCCCGCCGCCGGCGGGCGCTCCGACGGCGCCGCCGAAGCAGTGAGGCTCCGGGCCTCCCGGCGGCAGATGCTGCGCGGCATCGCTGCCGCGGGGCTCGCCGTCGTGGGTGGCGCGCTCGCGCGGCCGGCCGAGGCGCATCGTTCGCACGTGTCGCTGACGCGGGTGCTCGCGAACGCTCAGGCGGGGACTTGGGAGTTCAGCCACGCCCTGCACCTGCACGATGTCATCGTCGCGCTCTCGGCCTGGTTGCCGGGCGAAGACCCCAACCCGGCGTCCGACCGTGCCCGCGCCCGGATCGCGCTCGAGGTGGAGCGCAAGCTCCGCTGGACCGGCCCCGATGGCGCCGCCCTGTCGCCGTCGATGGTGGGCGCGGAACTCGCCGGCGACGAACTCGTCGTCTACCAGGAGATCGCCGCGCCCACCGCGGCGGGCGCGTACAGCGTCGAGTGCACGCTGCTGCAGGACATCTTCGCCGACCAGGCGAACGTGGTGCTGTTCGGCGTGTCGCAGCCGTCGCAGACCGTGCGGCTCGGCGCGCGGTCGACGCGCGCTTCCTTCGATCTTGCGCGCTGAGTCAGCGCAGGCCCGACACGATCTGGTCGGAGAGCGTCGAGATGAGCCGGTCGCCGGCGTTGTCCGGCGAGTAGTCGATCTCGGGCATGTCATCGACCGTGATCGCGATGGCGATACGGCCCTGCGGCGCCCAGACGATGCCGACGTCGCTGCGCAGCGCATCGAGCGAACCTGATTTGCTCGCGACCCTGAGGTCGCCGGCATGACGACCGATGCCATCCTTGTATTGCTGGCGCTCGAGCGTCGCCAGCAGCTCCTGTGAGGCGGCCTCGCTGACCACCTTGCCCGCCGCCAAGAGCTCCAGCAGCCGCACCATCTCGCGCGGCGTGGAGGAGCCGATGCCGAACCGCTGGTTCTCCGGCAGCAGTCCGGCGCGGCTCCAACCCGTGGCGGCCTTGAGCTGGGTCCCGTCGCCGCGGATCTTGCGCATCGAGCGCGTGCGGACAAGGCCGAGCGTGTCGAGGTAGTCGTTGACGGCATCGGCGCCGATGCGGTCGAGCACGAGGTTGGTGGCCGTGTTGTCGCTGACCACGATCATCAGCCGCACGGCATCGCGCAACGACACCGTCTCGCCGTCCGAAAGTTCGGACAGCACGCCCGACCCCGACACCTTGCCGGCGTCGCGGATGAGCAGCCGTTCGTCCCAGCGCGCCTTGCCGGCGGCGACCAGATGTTCCACCGCGCAGGCGATCGGCAGCTTGATGGTGCTCGCGGTGCGCACCGGTCGGTCCGCCCCGAGGGCGACCTCGGCTCCGGTGTCGAGGTTGCGGGCATAAAGGGACACCGTGCCCCGGAAGGGCGCGATGGTCTGCTGCAAGGTCTCTTGCAGGGAAGGCGTCGCCGCCCGCGCGGAGCCCGCCACGGCGCAGAGCAAGGCGAGCGAGAGCAGCGGCG
>RFTM01000365.1 GCA_009923475.1 Gammaproteobacteria bacterium
ACCACCACCGAGATCGACGATGCGTTTTCGGTGCAGCCGTTGCCCGGCGGCAACACGCGTTTCGGCATTCACATCGCGGCGCCGGCGCTGGGCGTCGTCGCCGGGTCGCCGCTGGATGCGGCGGCGCGCGCGCGCCTGTCCACCGTTTACTTTCCCGGCGACAAGATCACCATGCTGCCGCCGACGGTGATTGACGCCTATACGCTGACCGAGGGCGGCGCGCGGCCGGCGCTCGGCGCCGCACGCGCCTTGACGAGCACGCCCGTGTTGCTGGCCGCGGCTGCGGCCTTGCTGGTGTGGGCGGGGCCGGCCAAGGCCCTTCGGCTCACCAGCCGGGGGCTGGTGGCGGTGAACCTCGCGCGCCGTGTGCTCGGCGCGGTGGCGCCCAAGGGGACGCGGCGCGACGGTTGAGCCGCGCCGGCGCCCTGGGGCCGCTCAGTGGCCGAGCCGGCGACCGCGGTTGGAGCTGGCGAGGCGCAGCGACAGGCGCAGCGAGAACGCCTTGAAGGTGACGGCAGCGACCGAGCGGTTGAGCGTCTTGGCGACCTTGGCGGTCGGCATCTTGCCTGCAAGCTTGCGCAGCTTCTTCTCGTCAGCCGGGGTCCAGGGCGTGAAGTTGCGCGATCCCTTGCGCGGCTTGCGGGTGGTGCGGGCGGTCTTCTTGGCCATCTCTTTGGTCCTGTCTCTGTGGCGCGACGTGCGCTTGGTACTGCAACGCAAGTATAGCCCCGCGCCCGGGCCTTTTCATTAGAGAGTTTTGTGCGGTGGCGCGCGCGGATTAACAGAAATTCATGCAGCGGTCACTTGCTGGCGGGCACGAAGCCGCGCTTGCGCATGAGCGCGCCGATCTCGGGATCGCGGCCGCGGAACGCGCGATAGCCGTCCGCCGCATCGACGGTGTTGCCCACCGAGAACACGTGGTCGCGCAGGCGCTGGGCGACCTCGCGATCCCAGGGGCCCTTGCCCGAGGTGAAGGCCTCCCAGGCGTCGGCGGTCAGCGTGTCCGACCAAAGATAGCTGTAGTAGCCCGCCGAGTAGCCGTCGCCGGAGAAGATGTGGCCGAACTGCGGCGTGCGGTGGCGCATCACGATCTCGCGCGGCATGCCGAGCGCGGCCAGCGTCTCGCGCTCGAACCTGTCGGGGTCGATGCGCTTGTCGGGCGTCGCGGCCAGGTGCAGCTTCATGTCGATGAGCGCGCCCGAGAGGTATTCGACGGTGGCGAAGCCCTGGTTGAAGGTCTTGGCGCGCTCGACCTTGGCGACCAGCGCCGCGGGGATCGGCTCTCCCGTCTGGTGGTGGACCGCGTAGCGCTCCAGCACCTCCTTGGTGGGCAGCCAGTGCTCGAGCAGCTGCGAGGGGAACTCGACGTAGTCGCGGGCGACGCTGGTGCCCGCGAGCGACGGGTACCGGACATCCGAGGCGAGGCCGTGCAGCGCATGGCCGAACTCGTGGAACAGGGTCACGGCATCGTCCCAGCTGATGAGCAGCGGCTCGCCCAGCTTGCCCTTCACGAAGTTGGCGTTGTTCGAGACGATGGTCGTGACCTCGCCGTCGAAGCGCTCCTGGTCGCGGTAGGCATTCATCCAGGCGCCCGACTGCTTGCCGACGCGCGCGTACGGGTCGAAGTACCAGAGGCCCACGTGCCGGCCGGCGAGGTCGCTCACCTCCCACACCGAGACATCGGGGTGGTAGACGGGCACCGTGCCCGGCGTCAGCGGCTTGAACACCAGCCCGAAGAGCTCCTTGGCCACGTAGAACATGCCCTCGCGCAGCTTGTCGAGCTGCAGGTAGGGCTTGAGCTGGTTGGTGTCGAGGTCGTACTTCGCCTTGCGGACCTTCTCGGCGTAGTAGCGGTAGTCCCAGGGCTCGATCGTGATCTTGGCGCCCTCGGCGTCGGCGAGGCGCTGCATGTCGGCGACCTCTTCTTTGACGCGCGCGACCGCCGGCTTCCAGACCGCCTCCATCAGCTGCATCGCCCGCTCGGGCGTGCGCGCCATGGTGTTCTCGAGGCGCCAGTGCGCGTGCGTCTGGAAGCCGAGCAGGCGCGCGCGCTCGGCGCGCAGCTGCAGGATCTCGCCGATGATGGCGTTGTTGTCGTGCGCGTCGCCGTTGTCGCCGCGGTTGACGAACTCGCGCCACACCTTCTCGCGCAGGTCGCGCCGCGTCGAGTAGGTGAGGAAGGGCTCGACCGACGAGCGCGTGTTCGCGACCACCCACTTGCCCTTGAGGCCGCGGCGCTCGGCGTCGGCGGCGTAGCCGTCGAGCAGCGACGCCGGCAGCCCGGCAAGCTCGCCCTCCGCGGCGAGCGTCGTGTAGCGCTCGCCCTCGTCGGCGAGCTGGTTCTGGCTGAAGCGCGTGAAGAGGCC
>RFTM01000366.1 GCA_009923475.1 Gammaproteobacteria bacterium
CGAGACCGAGCTCGCCGCCTATGCGCCGGCGGGGCACGCCGTACTTGCGGCCCGGTCGCTGCTGCGCGGCGCTTGCCGCGCGGTGATCGTGACGCTCGGCGGGGAGGGCGCCTGGCTCGTGACGGCCGAGGGCGACGCGCGGTTCCCTGCGCCCGCCGTCGCAGTGGTCGACACGACCGGTGCGGGAGACTGCTTCTGCGGCGTGCTTGCGGCGGGCCTCGCGGAGGGGCTTGCGATCGAGGCCGCCGCGGCGCGGGCGGTGGCGGCGGCCAGCCTTGCCGTCACGCGCGTCGGCGCCGCGCCGTCGATGCCGCGCGCCGCCGAACTTGCCTGAGGACCTTCCCGAGGACCGTGATGAACCACTACCTGCTGATCTACGACACCGCGCCCGATTACCTTGAGCGTCGCGGCGAGTTCCGCGCCGAGCACCTCGCGCTCGGCTGGGCCGCGCATGCGCGCGGCGAGATGTTGCTCGGCGGCGCCTTGCCCGCCGGGGCGGATGCGGCCGGCGGCGCGGTGTTCGTGTTCCAGGGCGATTCGCCGGCGTCGGCCGAGGCCTTCGCGCAGGCCGATCCCTACGTGCGCAACGGGCTCATCCTGCGCTGGCGGGTGCGGCCGTGGCTCACCGTCATCGGCGAGGGCGCGGCGTCGCCGGTACGCCCGTCGGCTTGACCGCCGCGGCGACGCGCCGCTGCAGGTCGAGACGCGGGGCGTCGACGAGGTCGCGGCGCAGTTCGCGGATCACCCGCTTGCGGGTGGCCAGCGACATGTGTCCCTGAAGTTCCGCCATGAACCGCGGGGCGGCGACCATCACCAAGGCCGCGAGCTTGTCGGCCTTGGCCTCGCTCGACATGCGGCGCGCCAGCAGGCGCGCGAACTGCGTCACGGCATGCTGCTTGTGCCCGCTATGGGGCGTCAGCGCCGTGCTGCGGACGCCCGCGCCGCTGCGCGTCATCAGCCGACCGGGCGCAT
This sequence comes from Gammaproteobacteria bacterium, assembly GCA_009923475.1. GTDB lineage: Bacteria > Pseudomonadota > Gammaproteobacteria > Steroidobacterales > Steroidobacteraceae > UBA964. The sequence goes on from RFTM01000366.1 coordinate 973, forward strand.
CGCTCACGAGGTCGCGCTCGTGCTTGCCGGTGTAGGGGTTCTCGATGGCGTCGACGAACCGCAGCGAGGACTTGGGGGTCTCCAACTCGAAGATCTTGGCGTGACGGGTGTCGGCGACGAGGACGCGGTAACCGGGCATGGCGGGCTCCTGACGATATGTTCGATGTCGCGCTATGCTCCCCCCCGCCGCGGCGCGCCGCATCCGCACTAGTACCTAGCAGGCATGGTCGACAAGCATTTCATCAGCGCCGATTCGCTGCTCGCCGACTCCTTCGCGCTCGGCGCCGCGGTGCTGCGGGCGGGGTTCCGGCCGACCTTCCTCGCGGCCCTCTGGCGCGGCGGCGCGCCGGTCGGCATCGCCGTGCAGGAGCTGCTGGAGAGCCGCGGCGTGCATTGCGACCACATCGCCGTGCGCACCTCCTCGTACACCGGCATCGAACAGCAGCAGAAGACCGTGCGCGTGCATGCGATGGACTATCTCGTCTCGCATGTCGGCCCGGACGACCGCCTGCTCATCATCGACGACGTGTTCGATTCCGGGCGCAGCCTCGAGGCCGTGATCGACGAGCTGGCCCGGCGTTGCGGCGAGCGGACGCCGCGCGACATCCGCATCGCGACGGTCTACTACAAGCCGGCGCGCAACCGCAGCCGCCTGAAGCCGGATTTCTTCGTCCACGAGACCGACCGCTGGCTCGTGTTCCCGCACGAGCTGCAGGGCCTGACCGAGGCCGAGATCGCCGCGAACAAGCCGCGGTCAGCGATGGCTGCGGACGATAAGCACCCATCCCGACGCCAACCCTAAGTGCAGCAGGTCGCCCGGCGCGAGCGGCCCGTCGGCCGGGAACTTCGCCGCGAAGCACATCAGCCCCACGAGCATCGCGAGCGCGCCGGCGCCGCCGATGCGGTCGCTGCGCTGGCGCGTCGCGAGGAACACCGCCACCACCGACAGCAGGGCACAAGCGTCGAGGTAGGGCTGCCAGCCGAGCGCCCGCACGACCAGCACGCCCAGCACCCCTAGCGCGCACAGCAGGCCGAGCGCGGGCAGCGGCTCGCGCGTCACGCGCAGCCCGGGGCGCGCCACGGCGACGGCGAGCGCCGGGAACGCGGCCGTGCCGACGATCAGCGACAGCCACTGGTGCGGGAACGGATGGGTGTGCAGGCCGGTGAAGCGCAGCACGCCGAAGAACGCGGCCGCGGCGAAGCACATCGCGGCGGCGCGGAACAGCACCGGCAAGCGCTCGCGCGACGCCACCCACAGCGTCGCGGCGCAGAGCAGGGCGTCGGTGGCCGGAACGGCGGCTCATCGACGGCCGCGAGCTGTGACGGCCCGCGCGGCGGCCCGAAGACATGCGCCAGCCGCTCGCGCCAGCCCTGCGCATCCCGC
>RFTM01000367.1 GCA_009923475.1 Gammaproteobacteria bacterium
GCGACACGCTCGCCGTGGGCAGCGAGCTCGCCGTGTTCGAGGTGGCGGCGGGGCAGGGCGCTGTCGCCGCCCCTGTGCCGCCGCCCGTCGCAGCCGCCCTGCCCAAGGCCGCAGGCAACGCTCTGCCGTCCCTCGCCCCGCGACGCGTCATGGCTTCGCCCGCGACGCGTCGCCGCGCCGCCGAAGCGGGCGTGGACCTCGGCAGCGTGGCGGGCAGCGGCCCCGGCGGCCGCGTCCTCGCGCTCGATGTCGAGCGCGCGCGCCAGGGTGCGCCGGGGGTGACCGAGATCCCGGTCATCGGCGTGCGCCGCGTCATCGCCCAACGCATGGCCGAGGCCAAGCGCAATGCGCCGCACTTCGCCTACGTGGAAGAGGTCGACGTCACCGACCTCGAGGCCCTGCGCGTCCGCCTCAACGCCGCGCGCAAGGCCGCGGGCGCCGAGCCGCTGACCTACCTGCCCTTCATCGCCCGGGCGCTGGCCGATGCGCTCGCGCAGTTCCCGCAGTGCAACGCGCTCTACGACGCCTCGCGCAACGTGCTGCTCCGCCATGCGGCGGTGCACATGGGCATCGCCACCCAGACGCCGGACGGGCTCAAGGTGCCGGTGGTGCGCGATGTCGCGGGTCGCGGCCTCGACGACCTCGCGGCCGAGATCCGACGCGTGACCGAGGCCGCCCGCAGCGGCAAGGCCCGTCGCGAGGAGCTCGGCGGGTCGACCATCACCATCACCAGCCTCGGCAAGCTCGGCGGCATCGTCTCGACGCCCATCCTGAACGCCCCCGAGGTGGCCATCATCGGCGTCAACAAGGCGGTCGAGCGCGTGGTGGTGCATCATGGCGCCGTCGCCATACGCCGCATCATGAACCTGTCGTCGTCGTTCGATCACCGCTTCGTCGACGGCCATGACGCGGCGGCGCTGGTGCAGGCGCTGAAGGCCCGACTCGAGGCGCCCCAAGATATCTTCGGAGACCTGACGACATGACCACCGCCGGACCCGCCTCCAACGCCTCCGCCACCATCCAGCGCGCCAAGTCCGCGCCCTTCGGCAGCGTGCTCGCCGAGACCATGAGCCTCGCCTGGTACCGCGACGGCGCCTGGACGCCCGCAGAGCTCGTGCCCACCGCGCCGCTGCCCATCCACCCCGCGGCGCATGTGCTGCACTACGGCAGCGAGTGCTTCGAGGGCTTCAAGGCCTACCGCCACCCCGACGGGTCGGTGCAGGTGTTCCGCCTCGACCGCCATGTCGCGCGCCTGCAGCAGAGCGCGCATGCGCTGATCCTCCCGGAGCCTGACGCCGCGCAGGTCGCGGCGATGGTCACCTCGCTCGTCGACCGGGTGCGCGACATCGTGCCCGAGGCGCCAGGGTCGCTGTACCTGCGGCCGCTGCTCTTCGGCACCATGCCCAACATCGGCGCCGCCGCGCAGCCCTCCAACGAAGCCTGCCTCGTGGTGCTCGCAAGCCCCGTGTGGGACTACTTCGCCGGCGGCATGAAGCCGCTCAAGATATTGGTCGAAGAGCAGGCGCAGCGCTGCGCGCCGCACCTCGGCCGCGTCAAGACCGGCGGCAACTACGCCGCGGCGATGGGCCCGACGCTCGCCGCGCGCCGCGAACATGGCGTCGACCAGGTGCTCTTCTGTCCGGGCGGCGAGGTCCAGGAGACGGGCGCCGCCAACTTCATCCTGCTGCGCCCCGGCCGCCTGCTCACCCGCAGCCTCGACAGCAGCTTCCTGCACGGCGTGACCCGCGACTCGCTGCTGACCATCGCGCGCGAGCTCGGCTACGCCGTCGAGGAGCGCGTGTTCAGCGTCGATGAGATGCTGGAATGGGTGAAGGACGGCGAGGCCGCGCTCTCCGGCACGGCGGCCGTGCTCGCGGGCGTCGGTACGCTGGTGCGCGGCGGCCAGGCCATCAAAGTGGCGGACGGCGAGGTCGGTCCCGAGACCCGACGGCTGCGCGAGGCCCTGGTGGCCGTGCAGCAAGGCCGCGCGCCCGACCGCCACGGCTGGCTGACCCGGGTCTGACCCCCCCGAAACTTGACAGGGCAGGGGGCGGAGCCGACACTTCCGCCCCCTTCCGGGCACCGTGGAAAGGTAGCTCAGCTGGTTAGAGCACGGCACTCATAATGCCGGGGTCGAGGGTTCGAGTCCCTCCCTTTCCACCACACCTTTTCTCGTGCATCGAATGCGAGCACCGCAGGGGGGCAGGTGAACGACACGCCATCGGGTCGATCGTCGGTCGCCGCAGGATGCGCTGCTGACCGCATCGACGCCATCGATGCCCTGCGCGGCTTCGCGCTGGTCGGCATCCTCTTCATCAACATCACCTCGATGGGCGGGCCGATCGAGTCCGAGC
>RFTM01000368.1 GCA_009923475.1 Gammaproteobacteria bacterium
GTTCCGGTTGTTCGAGCGAACCGACGGCCAGATAGACGCGCGGCGCCGCTTCGCCGCGCGCCACGCGGTCGAGGAAGGCCGCCCTTCCGGCGAGCACCGAGCGGTTGTCCCACCAGATGGAGGGGCTGAGGATCAGGTAGGTCCGGAAGTGGTCGGGATGGCTGAACAGCGCATGCAGCGCGAACAGTCCGCCGAGCGAGTGCCCGAACAGCGTGCTGTCCGCACGGTCGATGGGGACCACCTCCTGCACGAGCGTCGGCACCTCGGTGTGCAGGATCTCCAGCAGGTCATCGGCCCCTGCGTAAGGTCCGGCGGCGGCCGCCGCGGGGGGGCGGCGCGCCGTCTCCGCCGGATCGAGGGAGGGCACCAACTCGTTCATGCGCCGGCCCATCAGGGCGTCGAGGCTGGATGCGGACTCCGGATAACCGATGCCGACCACCACCGCCTGCGCGAGTTCGCCGGACACCGCGCGCATGCGTGCCGCGAAAGACCATCCGCCGAAATAACCGTCGCCGTCGAGCACGTAGATCACCGGGAAGCCCGCCGGCGGCGCCTTGCCGAACGGCAGCGCGATCTGGATCCGGTAATCGCGCCCGTTACGCTTCGACCGGAAGTCGACCTGCCGCGTCATCGGCACGGCGGCCGCAGGCGACGACGCGGGCGATGCCGCCGGGGCGGCGAAGCCCGGGACGGACAGCGTGAGGAGCAGGATCACCGCACGAGCGAGATACGGCATCACACGCTCACCTGCGGATGGCGCGCCCGGGGAACACACCCTCGACCGGCTTGCCGTCGTCGATGACCAGCGTCCCGCCGACGAGCACGTACTTCATGCCGACGCTGGCCTCGCGCGGCTTCTGGAAGGTCGCGCGGTCGCCGACCTTGTCCGCATCGAACACGATCACGTCGGCGTCGGCCCCTTCCTGCAAGCGCCCCAGACGCCGCGCGGCCGGCGTGGACCGCTCGAGGCGCTGGGCCGGCATCAGGCTCATCTTGCGCAACGCATCCATCAGCGTGAGGCTGCCGCGCTCGCGCACATAGCGTGCGAGGATCCTGGAGTAGGTGCCCGCGTTGCGCGGATGGCCATCCTCGCCATCACTGGCGATCATGACGAGCGGCTCCGCGATGACCCGGTCGACCATCTCCTGCGAGTTGACGAACAGGATCACCAGCCGGGATTCAGGCGAGGCATGCAGCGTGTCGAACCGCTCCTTCGTCAGGCGTTCGCCGCTGTCCGGAAGCATCAACGCGTCGTAGTCGACGCCGAGCTTCTCGCGCCAGCCCGGGTTGAACAGCGCCGAGTTGATGGCCGTCATGCCGGCGATGTAGGGATAGGCCTCAGTGGTGATATCGAGCCCGCGGGCCCTGGCTCCGGCCACGAGGGCGATGCATTCCAGCCCGTCCTTGAGGCAGCTGCTGTTGATGTGCACGACATGCAGCGAGGCGCCCGTGACGGCGGCCGCGCCGATGACCTCGGCCACCGACCCGATGCTCGAACCGGGCTCGATGCGGCCGAAGCTGCGCACATGCGTGTATACCGGGACGTTGCGAGCGGCCGCCAGCCGGAAGGTCTCGATCACCTCTTGGCGGGTCGCGCCCGGGGTGTACTGGATGCCCATGCCGATGCCGAGCGCGCCGGCGTCGAGCTCGCTGCCGAGCCGCGCGTCGATCAGAGCGCGCTGCTCCGCCGTGGCCGGCTCGTTGGTGGCCGGACCGGACTGCGCCACGAGATTCGGCTCCTTCAACGGCGTGCCGTAGGCGAAGGCGCGGGCGGCCGGGTGACTGGCCGTGGTGCCGTAGTTGATGAGCGATGTGCCCTGCTTGCGCACGAGGAAGGCGGAGACGTCGGGCACACCGATCTCCATCTCGAGAGCGGTCGTGACGCCGTCGAAGGCCTTCAGGCGGCTGCTGGCCGCGTCCTGGGCATGCTGGTGCAGGTCGATGAACCCGGGAGCGACCACCAGGCCCTTAGCGTCGATGACACGCTTGCCCGTCAGCGGCCCGGTGCTGATGCGGGCGATGCGGCCCTGCGCGATGCCGACGTTCCGCGGCGCGTCGAGCCCGGTCTCCGGATCCATCACCCGCCCGTTGGCGATCACCACATCGAAGGGGTCGGCCGCCGCCGGCAGCGCGAGGACGAGACCCAGCAGCAGGGAGGACAGGCGCAGCGGGATCGGGGATGGCGGGATCAGACGCATCGAGCGCACCTGCCGGACCGGCGCGGGGCGGCAGGCGCCGTCGCCTGCCGCCCGCGGGACCTCAGAACCTGTAACCGGCGGACACGCCGTAGGTGCGCGGCTGGATCGTGCCGACGAGGCCTTTCTGGCCGAAACCGCCGGA
>RFTM01000369.1 GCA_009923475.1 Gammaproteobacteria bacterium
TGCTGGCCGCGCAGGCGACGCCGTTGTCGAACCGCGCGCTCGGACGCGCGGGCAACGCCCGATGGGCGTCCAACCTCATCCGCGGCTCGCTCGCTCCCGGCGGCGTGGTGATCTTCGACGACGGCCTGCAGGGCGCGCCGGAGCCCTATGACATGCGCCGTCTGCTCTCCGACCCGCGTCTGCACGCCTCGCTCGCGGCGGTCATGTTGCTGTGGATCGCATGGGTGGCCGGCGGCACGAGCCTGCGCTCCGCTCCGCCGCCGCCGCGCGCGCCCGGTCCCGCCGCATTGGTGCTCGCCGAGGGCCGCTTGCTGTCGCGCGCGCTCGAGCCGCGGGCCGCCGCCGCCGCGCTGCTCGAGTCCTTCCTCGCGCGCCTTCCCGAGGCCGCGCGGGCCGCGCCCGAGGAATGGCTGGCGACATCATCGGGCGCCGATCCGGGCGACCTTGACCGCCTGCGCGCCTGGCGGCGCCGCATCGCCGACGGCGGCACGGTGCCGCTCGATGCCCTGCACGATCTTCTGACACGCCTTAGTAGTCCACTCGCATGACGATCAACGAAGGGTCGACGCCGCAGTCGATGCCGGCCACGCCCATCCAGTCTTTCGAGCGCGCGCTGCAGTCCGAGCTCGGCAAGGCCGTGGTGGGCGACGGACGCCATGTCGAGGCGCTCGCCATCGCCTTGCTGGTGCGCGGCCATGTGCTGATGCAGGGCGTCCCCGGGCTCGGCAAGACCTTGCTCGCGCGCTCCTTGGCCACCGCGCTCGGCGGCGCGTTCAAGCGCATCCAGGGCACGGCCGACCTCATGCCGGGCGACGTCATCGGCGTGCACGTGTACGACGCGGCGCAGGCGCGGTTCGTGTTCCGCCGCGGGCCGTTGTTCGCCGACGTGGTGCTGGTCGACGAGATCAACCGCGCCGGCCCCAAGACGCAATCGGCGCTGCTCGAGGCCATGGAAGAGCGGCAGGTGAGCTCCGAGGGCGAGGTGTTCCGCCTCGCCCCCGAGTTCATGGTGATCGCCACGCAGAACCCGCACGAGTTCGAGGGCACCTATCCGCTGCCCGAGTCGCAGCTCGACCGCTTCCTGATGCGCATCGACCTCACCTACCCGGCGCCGGAGCTCGAGGCGATGGTGCTGCGCGAGCACGGCTTGCGCGCCGCCGCCGCGGCGGTGCAGCCCGCCCCGCTCGACCCGGAGGCGCTGCGCGCCGCGCGCGCGGCCCTCGAGCAGGTGCATGTGTCGCCGGCGATGATCGCCTACGTGCTCGCGCTCGCGACGGCGACGCGCTCGCATCCGCAGGTGGCGGTCGGCCTGTCCACCCGCGGCGCCATGTGGCTGCTGCGTGCGGCGCGCGCCCATGCGGGCATCCACGGCGCCGACCATGTGACGCCCGACGACGTGAAAGCCATCGCATCGCGCGTCATCGCCCACCGCCTGTCGCTGACCCCGGAAGCCGCGCTCGACGGCGTCCCGGACACGGCCGTGGTCGAAGAGCTGCTCGCATCGACGCCGGTGCCGCGCTGACATGCACCTGACCGGCCGCGCCTTGCTGCTCGCGCTCGTCGCCACCGTGGCGTTCGTCGCGCAGCAGTGGTCCGCGGACCCCGACATCGCGGGGCTTTGGCGACTGCCCTTGCTGTTGCTGTCCTGCGGCCTCGTCTTCGAGGCCTGGCGCCAGTCGCGCATCGCCCTGCGGGTGGCGGTGCGCGCGCCGGCCTCGCTGCATCTCGGCCGCGATACCGCCGCCACGCTCGTCCTTTCGCATGGTTCGTCGCGCGCCCAACGGCTGCGGCTCTCGCCGCTCGCGCCCGAGGGGCTGCGGTCGGGTGCGACGCCACCGGTGGAACTGCGCCTGCCGGCCGGGGAGGACAGCGTGCTCGAGGTCCCGTTGCGGCCCGCGCGGCTCGGCGCTCATCCTTGGCCCGGGATGCCTGCGCGGCTGCTCGGGTCGCTGGGGCTCGCCTGGTGGGACCGCATGCTCACTCCGGACGCGCACTTGCGCGTCATGCCCGAGATGCTGCGGCGCGGCGCATCGCGCACGGAGACGCCGGCGGCGGGTCCGCGCCGGCCTCCGCAGCCCGACGCGGAGCGCGAGGTGCATCGATGGCGGCGCTGGGAGACCGGCGATCCGCTGACCCGCATCGACTGGAAGGTGACCGCGCGCTCGGGCGTCCTCACGACGCGCGAACTGCGCGACGACCAGCACCTCGACGTCCTGCTGTGCATCGATGCCGGATGCGACGCCGCGGCGGGCGACGGGGCCCTGGACGCGCTCGGCGAACGGGTCAACCTGGCGGCGCGGCTCGCGGAGTCGGCGCTCGCGCGCGGCGACCGCGTGGGCC
>RFTM01000370.1 GCA_009923475.1 Gammaproteobacteria bacterium
TCCGGCCTGCAGGCGTTCCGCCAGGCCCTGGATGTCACCGGACAGAACATCTCCAACGTCAACACCGACGGCTACGTGAGGCAGCGCGCCGATCTCGTCGCGCGCGAGTCGACACCGACGGGCTCGTCCTGGGTCGGCAACGGCGTCGAGGTCCGGCGTCTCGAGAGGCTGGTCGACGACTATCTCGTCGACCAGTCGCGCGGGGCGCGATCTGCGGCGTCCCGACTCGACGTGTACGCGGGCCAGTCGGCCCGGGTGGCCGGCCTGCTCGGCGCCTCGAGCGGCGGCTTGTCCTCGGCACTGCAGCAGTTGGACAACGCCATCCAGGGCGTCGCCGCAGACCCGTCGTCGCTCGCGGCCCGGCAGGGTCTCGTGAGCACGCTGTACTCGACCGCCGGGCAGTTGCGCGGCCTCGACGGGCGGTTGCGTGACCTCGAATCCGAGATCAACGGGCGCATCGCCTCCGAAGCTTCGGCGGTGGACTCCATCGCCAAAGGGCTCGCGGACCTGAACCGCGCCATGGGTGCGGCGCGCGCCTCGACCGGTGCCGCGCCGAACGGGCTCCTTGACCAGCGCGACAAGCTGCTCGACCAGCTCGCCGAGAAGGTCGCCATCCGGGTCGTCGCCGCCGGCGATGACAAGGTGAACGTCTTCATGGGCAACGGGCAAGCGCTCGTGCTCGGCGAGAACGCCTCCAAGGTCGCGCTGGTGCGCGACCCCGCCGACGCCCTGCGGCAGCGACTGGTGCTGCAGAAGGGCGGCACCACGGAAGACGTCACCGACTCCATCTCCGGCGGGACCCTCGGCGGCCTCCATGACTTCCGTCGCGAAGTCCTGGACTCGAGCCGGAACGAGGTGGGACGCATCGCTGCGGTGCTGTCCTCGGTGCTGAACGCGCAGCATGCCAAGGGCATCGACCTGCTGGGCACCGCGGGTGGCGACCTGCTCTCCGTGGGCGGACCGCAGGCGGTCGTCCCGACCGACAACGGCGCGGTGATCACCGCGTCCGCCACGCTCACCGACGCCGAGGCGTTGACGGGCGTCGATTACGAACTGTCCTGGTCCGGCGCCGCGTGGGCGTTGAGCCGCCTCGACTCCGGCGCCGCCGTCAGCTTCACCGGTACGGGCACTGCGGGCTCGCCGATCCAGTTCGACGGTCTGTCGGTGGTGGTCGGCGGTGCGCCGGCCATCGGCGACCGCGTCCTCATCCAGCCGACCCGCGAGGCCGCGGGCCGGATGGCCGCGCAGGTGACCGCGCCGGCACGGATCGCGGCGGCCATGCCGATCCGCGCGGCTGCGGCGACGACCAACATCGGGTCGGCCAAGCCCAGCGGGCTCGAGGTGCTCGATGCGTCGGATCCGGTGCTGCGCACGGCCGTGACCGTGTCGTTCCCGAGCGCATCGACCGTCAGCATCGACGGTGGACCGCCGCAGGCCTGGGCCGCCGGGCAGGCGATCGACGTGAACGGCTGGCGCCTGCGTCTCGCGGGCACGCCGGGCGCCGGCGATTCGTTCACCGTCGTCGACAACGGCGCGGGCCGCGGCGACAACCGCAACGCCGCGCTGCTTTCCGACGCGCTGCGCTCGCCCTTGCTCGACGGCGGGACGACCTCGCTGGCCGAGGGCGCGACCCGCCTGATGAGCGGCCTCGGCGCGGTCACGCAGCAGGCGCAGCGCAACCTCGAGGTGCAGAGGCTTTCCTACGAGGACTCGATCCGGCAGCGGCAGGGGATCTCCGGCGTCAACCTCGACGAGGAGGCGGCCAACCTGCTGCGTTTCCAACAGGCGTATCAGGCCTCGGCGCAGGTCATCCGCACCGCGAACCAGGTCTTCGACATGCTCATCGACATCGTGCGTTGACGAGGCGATATGCGCATCTCCACCACAGGCTCGTTGCAGGGACAGGTCGAGGCGCTCGCGCGGCTCAAGGCCGACCTCCAGCGCACCCAATCGCAGGTGTCCGCGGGCACCAAGCTGCTCACCGTTGCGGACGACCCGGTCGCCGCGGCGCGGGTGCAGGACGGTGAACGTTGGTTGTCCGCCGCCGACCAGTACCAACGCAACGGTGAACTCGCACGCTCGAGGCTCGGCCTGCAGGAGGGCGCGCTCGCCGATGCCACCGACCTGCTCACCCGGGTACGGGAACTCGCGGTGCAGGGCGGCAACGGCGCGCTCGACCGTACGGCGCGCAACTCCATCGCCACCGAGGTCCGCACGCTCTCGGAGCAGCTGCTGCAGATCGCGAACCGACGTTCCCCCTCGGGCGAGTACCTGTTCGCGGGCAACTCGTCCGCCACGGCGCCCTTCGCGATACAGGCGGGCGCAGCGCAGTACGCGGG
>RFTM01000038.1 GCA_009923475.1 Gammaproteobacteria bacterium
TCGCCGCCGACGTTGTCGAAATAGAAGTCGATGCCGCGCGGGCAAGCCGACTTGAGGGCCGCGGCGAGGTCGCCGTCCTTGTAGTTGACGCAAGCGGCGAAGCCGAGCTCGCGCACCGCGTAGTCGCATTTCTCGCGTGACCCGGCGATGCCGACCACGCGCGCGCCCATGTGGCGCGCCACCTGGCCCGCCGTGCTGCCGACCGGTCCGGTGCAGGCGGACACGACGACGGTCTCGCCCGGCAGCGGCTGCCCGAGATGCACCGTGCCGGCCCAACCCGTGAGACCCGGCATGCCCAGCACGCCGAGCGCGGTGGAGACGGGCGCGAGACCCGGGTCGAGCTTGCGCACACCCTGCCCCGACGACAGTGCGTACTGCTGCCAACCGTTGCGCACCGCGACGTACTCGCCGGGTGCGTGATCGGGGTGCCGCGACTCGACGACCTGTGCCACCGTCTCGCCGACCATCACGTCGCCCGGCGCCAAGCGGTCAGCGTAGATCTGGCTGTTCTTCATCACGTTGCGGTAGTACGGGTCGAGCGACAGGTACACCGTGCGCGAGAGGAACTGCCCCGGTCCCGGCGACGGGATCGGGGTCTCGTCGGCGCCGAAGTCTTCCGGCACCGGCAAGCCCTTGGGACTGCGGGCGAAGGTGATGCGTCGGTTGCGCTCCGCCATCACAGCTGGCTCAGCACATGCTCCGCGGTGGAGACCTCGAGCTTGCCGGGCGCCTCGACGTTGACATGGGTCGCGACGCCGTCCTTGACGATGATCGCGAAGCGCTGGCTGCGCTCGCCCATGCCGAAACCGCGGCCGTCCATCACGAGCCCGAGCGCGCGCGCGTAGTCGCCGTTGCCGTCGCCCAGCATCAGCACCTTGTCGCCGACGTTGCTGGCCTTGCCCCAGGCATTCATGACGAACGCGTCGTTCACCGACATGCAGGCGATGGTGTCCACGCCCTTGGCCTTGATGGCCGCGGCATGCTCGACGTACGGCGGCAGGTGGCGCGCGTCGCAGGTCGGCGTGAACGCGCCCGGCACCGCCACCAACACCACCGTCTTGCCGGCGAAGAGGTCATCGGTCTTCACGTCTTTCATGCCCTCGGCGGTGAGGGTCTTGAAGCTGCCCGAAGGCATGCGGTCGCCGGCCTTGATGGTCATGTGTCGACTCCTGTCGTCTGGGGTGGGGAACGAGGGGCGGATGATACCGCAGCCGCCCCCGCCCGGCCGCAGCGCCTCAGCCGTACGGTCGGTGCAGGTACTGGCCGCCGGGCTGGCCCACGGGCTTGCCCTGGTCGTAGACGAGCCGGCCGCGCAGGAAGGTGGAGGTGACGCTGGCCGACATCTCCATGCCCTCGAACACCGAATAGCCCTGGTCTGACTCGGATGCCTTGTTGCCGGCCATGAAGCTGCGGTCGGTGTCGACGAGCGCGATGTCGGCATCGAAGCCCGGCGCGAGGTCGCCCTTGGTCTTCAGGCCGAAGCGGCGGGCGGGGTTCCAGGAGGTGAGTTCGGCGATGCGGTTCCAGGACAGGCCCCGCGGGCGCCCCTCGGTGATCAGCGCCGGCAGCAGGAACTCGGTGCCGCCGAAGCCCGACTTGGCGAGGAACACGTTCTTCTTGCCTTTCTTCTCCGCGCCGAGCTTGTCTTCAAGCCGGCAGCAGGCGTGGTCGGAGCAGACCCAGTCGAGCTTGCCGTCGAGCAGCGCCTCCCACAGGAACTCGACGTCGGCGCGCGAGCGGATCGGCGGATTGACCTTGGCGAGGGTGCCCACCTTGGCGTCGTGGTCGAGGCAGAGATGGGCGATGGTGACCTCGCGCCGGAAATCGACGTGCGGGAAGGCCTTCGCCATCTTGAGCGCCGCCTCGACCGCCTTGCGCGAGGTCAGGTGCAGCAGGTTGATGTTCGCGCAGTTCGTCTCGTTGGCGAGATAGGACGCGATGGTGATCGCGAGCCCCTCCGAATGCGGCGGACGCGCGGCGCTGTAGGCGCGCAGGCCGGTGAGCGGCTTGCAGTCGATGCACTCGGGATCGTGGGTCTCGCCGGTCAGGTAGGTGTCGAGGTCGGTGACCTTGGCGCCGCCTTCGACCATGCGCGTGTAGGCCGTCAGGATGTCGGCGAGCTCGCAGTGCAGGCTGAGCGAGATGGAGTCCTTGAGCTTCGGGCGGCGCAGCATGGCGCGCTGGATGCCCCGCATGACGAACTCGAAGTGCGCGATGTCGTACTTCTCGTCCTCGCCGATCATCAGGAACTTGTGCTGCTGGTTGGAGGCGCCGTGCAGGCCGTAGCCGCCGTAGAACATGAAGATCTTGAAGGACGTGACGCCGTACTTGTCGATCAGCATGTCGATCTCGCCGATGTGCGTACGGTCGAGCGGCGCGAGGTGGTAGGCGTAGTCGACCCAGAAGTTGTCCTTCGACTGCGCCAGGATCTCGGGGAAGACCTCGGCGTAGGGACCGCCCCGCTCCATGTAATAGCCGCCCGTGCGGATGTAGTTGAGGCTGGAGGTGACGCCGCCCTGCGCCGCGGCAAGGCTCTCGCTGCGCGCATCCTGGGCGAGCGGTCCGTAGATGCCGGTGTGCATGTGCGGGTCGACGAGGCCCGGGAACGCGAGCCGGCGCTTGCCGTCGACCACCTGCTTCGCGTCGCCCGCCGCGAGGCCGGGGGCCACCTTCGCGATCTTGCCGTCCTTGACCGCGATGTCGGCCCGCTGCAATCCGGTCTTGCGAGGACGGACCACGCGGACGTCTTTGATGAGGAGGTCGTACTTGGGGGTCTTCTCGGTCATGGTCGCACCTGGTCTCGGGACGAGCGAAGATTATGCGCCGGTGGCGCTGCGGGAGCGGCCGCCGCCCGCTGTACGCGCCACGCTACGGGCGCGCGGACCGGCCTGCGGGCCCGCTCGTCGCCCCGATCGGGCCTCTAGGCGCATGTGGTACTGGTACGCGTCGGCCCGGTACAACGCGACCACCCGCTCGACGGCGCGCCCGCGCTCGTCGCGCACCACCCGCACCAGGCGCAGCAGCGGCGCGCCCACCGCCACGCCCAAGGCCTGTGCCGCCTCGACGCCTGCAAGCGTGGCGCCGAGGTATTGGTCGGCGCCGGCGACGCGCAGTCCCGCAGCCTCGAGCAGCATGAACATCGGTTGTCCGCGGGACGCGCCGTCACCGAGCCGCGCCGCGACATCGAGGGGCACGAAGGTCGTGATGAGGCCCAAGGGCGCATCGCGCAGCAGTCGCACATGCGTCTCGCGGCGCACCCGGTCCGTATCCGCAAGACCGAGCGCCGCGCGGGTCTCCTCGTCGGGAGCGACCTCCGCCACGCGATGGTCGAGCACCCCGGTGACGGCGGCGAGGTCGGACACTTGGTCCATCACGGTCCGCAGGTCGAGCGCGACCGGCCGCGCGCCGCCCGGGAAGCGCGCGAAGGTGCCGCGCCCCTGGCGACGGACCACCCAACCCTCGCGGGCGAGTTCCTCGATGGCCTTGCGCACCGTGATCCGCGACACGCCGAAGATCCGCCCGAGTTCGGGCTCGGTGGGCAGCTGCGCGCCCGGGCCGTAACTGCCGTCCTGCACCCAAGCCCGCACGGCGACATAGACCTGGTGGTAGCGCGGCGCACGGAGCGCGCCGCCGAGCTGCCGCGAAGGAGGCGCGGCATCGCCACGGGCACGGCGCTTCAATCGATCACCAGCCCGCCAGAGATGTTGAGCACCGTGCCGGTGACGAAGCCCGCGTCCGGGTGCAGCAGGTAATCGACGGCATGCGCGACATGACGCGGCTCACCGAGCATGCCGAGCGGCACCGCCGCACGCAGGCGATCGAGCACATCGGGCGCGAACCGACCGGTGACCATGGGCGTGTCGATAGGGCCAGGCGCCAGGCAGTTCACCCGGATGCCCTCCGCGGACCACTCGCGGGCGAGGTAGCGCATGAGATTGACGAGGCCCGCCTTGGAGACGGCATAGGCAGGCCCGGAGAGCGCACTGCCCCCGTTGAGCGCGTTGGTCGAGGCGGTGAGGACCAGCGAACCGCGGCTGCGCGCGAGATGCGGATGCACCGCTTTCGCGAGCGTGTGCGCCGCCGAGAGGTTGACCGCGAGCAGCGCATCCCAATCCTCGCGCGACTCCGCGTCGATCGGGCCGCGGCCGGCGCGACCGGCAAGGTGGACCACGTGGTCGAGGCGGCCGAAGTCGCCCGCCACCCGCGCGACGGCGGCACGCACCGCGTCGTCATCGGTGACATCGAGCGGGAAGGCGGTGACCGGCCCCGCGCAGGGCAAGTCCGCGAGCGCGGCATCCGTCGCGACCACCTCGAAGCCGCGGCTGCGCAGGCGCTCCACCACGGCGCGGCCGATGCCGCCCGCAGCGCCCGTCACGAACACCACCGGCCGTGCGGACACGCCCGACACGCTCACGCCGCCGCGCGTCGCGCGAGCCGCGCCTGGATGCCGTCGAGCATCGACCAACGCATCTCCGCCGACGCGCGCACCGCGGCGATGGCGCGGCGTTGCAGTTCGTCGCTGGTGGCGTAACGGGCGGTGAGCTCGAGGCCGACATGCGCATGGCCGGTGTCGCCCTCGATGTGCACATGGAAGAACTCGAGGTCGTCCTCGGTGAACCCCATGCGGCGCATCGCCTCGACGTACTTCGGATAGAGCGTCGGCAGCTGCCCCTCGAGCGCGACCATGATGCCGGCGCAGGATTCGGCGATGTGGCGGATGCCGGCGAGCTCCCAGATCCAGGCGCGCATCGCCCGGGTGGTCGCGAGCACCTCGCCCGCCTCCTCCGCCTTGAGGATGCGCTCGTCGGCGACGCCGCAGGCGCGCGCGAACTTGCGCAAGAGGTCGGGGTGGCGCTTCTCGGGACAGGCGGGCATCTCCTCGCCCAGGAGGTTCTCAAGCAGGTGCTGACGCGCGTCGAGATCAGGCAGGCGCGCGTAGAGCTGCGCGAACTGCTGGGGGATCGGGTCGATGTAATGGAAATGCTGTATCGCCCACTCGCCGAGCTGCGCGCGATCGAGCTCGCCCGCGCCCCAAGCCCGGCTGAACGGATGGCCGCCGCCATGGCGCGGTTGCCGCGCGGCCTCCAGCGCCCGAAAGAACTCCTGTGTTTGCATCATCGTCTTGTCTCCCGATCTCAAGAACGCGGCCAACCCTCGCCACCGGCGCCGGCCAACAACTCCGCGGCCCGACGCAGCGCCGCCTGCGGGACGGTGGACACTTGGGTGCCGGGACTGCGCCGGGTCGCGTCGATGCCGACCTTGGACGTGGTCGGACCCGGCGGGTCCAGCGAGGGATCGAGCGCGGAACCGGACAGTCCGTCCACCACGATCGCGTCGCGCGACCACTGCACCCGCGTCGCCAGCGCCCATCGCAGGGACTGCGGCGAGAAGATGTCGACCTCCTCGCCCACCGCCAGCACCGGATGCGCCCAGCCTTCGATGACGATCTCGGCGTCGGCCGGCACCATCACCCGCTCGCCGTGCAGCACGGAGGGCACCAGGCGCAGCGGCGCGCCGAGCACGCCGCCGGCCGCGGCCCAATGGCTCTCGGGATAGCGCAACTTGGCTTGTGTACCGAGCAGCACCGCCGGGTGATGGCCGATCCAGAACGCGACCGGACAGGGCTCGCCGCGGGCATGGAACTTCGCGAGGTTCCGCGCGTTGTGCGAAGCCGGATACGGGAACCAGGTCATCTCGCGCGGTCCCTTGACCCAGCAGCGCTGGATCGCGGTGTTGTCGATGCCGCTGTCCGGATCGAAGGTCGTGGCGTGCGCTGCGGTGAGGTAGGGACCGGGCTCGCCTTCGTGCTGGGTCAGCACCGGCAGGTCATGCAGGCTCGCCGCCTCGCCCTCCAGCACCACTTGGCGCACCGGCGCGCCGTGCGGCGGGACCACGACGGGCGGGATGGGCGCCCGGCTGCGGGCCGCGAATCCGCGGGCGACCTCACGATGGTCGTCGAACCCGAGAGCGCGCGCCGTGAGCGCCCGGCTCGCCGTGAGGTTGGTCACGACCGGGATCGGCGATGGCGCCCCGGCGACCGTGGAGACGCTGCGAGCGACGATGACCGGATGCTCGCCGCGGGCGTCGAGCGCGTGCTGCAGCGCCGTGAGTTCATGGCGCGGCGACACCGCGCCCGGCAACTCCCAGACGGCGGATGCGTGTTCGGCGAGGAATTGGCGCAGGTCAGCCATATCGTTATAGTTCCATGATGACATGTCCCCTTGCCTGCCGCCAACGCAGCGGGGACCATGCGCCTTGTCTCACGTCCATCCGAGGCCCGAATGACCGTCACGCCGCCCCGACCGCAGAAGATATCTCCCCGCGTCACGAGCTTCATCGACGGCGCCCCGATACCGGCAGATGCCCCCGGCCATGACATCCCCGTGGTCGACCCCACCACCGAAGAGACGCTGAGCCAGCTGCGCGAGGCCGACGCCGCCGAGGTGGACGCCGCCGTGCGCTCGGCGCGCCGCGCCTTCGATGAGGGTCCCTGGCCGCGTATGGACATCAACGCGCGCAAGGACATCCTCTATTCGGTGCGCGACCACCTGCGCAAGCACGCCGAGGAACTGGCCTGGCTCGAGTGCAAGAACGTCGGCCTGCCGCTCTCCAGCGTGCTGTGGCACGTGCAGCGCATGGCGCGCAACTTCGAGTTCTTCGCCGAGGTCGCGAGCACCGCGCACGGCGAGACCTATTCCCAGACCAGCGGCTTCCTCACGGTGGTCACCCGCGAGCCCAAGGGCGTCGCCGGCGTGATCGCGCCCTGGAACGCGCCGCTCGCCCTGTCCTCGATGCGCGTCGCCACCTGCATCCCGTTCGGCAACACCTGCGTGCTGAAGCCCTCCGAATACACGCCGCTCTCGGTGAGTCGGATGGTAGAGGTGATGCACGAGGCCGGCCTGCCGCCGGGCGTCGTCAACCTGGTCAACGGCCGCGGCAGCGTCACCGGCGACGCGCTCGTCAGCCACCCCGGCATCGACATGGTCGGCTTCACGGGCGGCACCGCCACCGGCCGCGCGATCGCCGCCACCGCCGGGCGCAACCTCAAGCCGGTCGCGCTCGAGCTCGGCGGCAAGTCGGCCAACATCATCTTCGAGTCCGCCGACCTCGAGCGCGCGCTGGACGGCGCGCTCGCCGGCATCTACGGCAACAACGGCCAGCAATGCCTCGCCGGCTCGCGCATCCTCGTGCAGCGCGGCATCGCCGACCGCTTCATCGAACGCTTCGTCGAGCGCTCGCGGAACATCCGCCTCGGCGATCCGCTCGACCCCGCCACGGAGATCGGGCCGCTCTGTTTCCGCGGCCACATGGAGCGCGTGCTGTCCTACGCCGACGTGGCGCGCGCCGACGGCGCGCGGCTGCTCACCGGCGGACGGCGCGCGACCGAGCCCGCACGCGGCTGGTTCATCGAACCGACGGCGGTGCTCGCGCCCGACAACGACGCGCGCGTCTGCCGGGAGGAGATCTTCGGGCCCTTCGCCACCTTCCTCACCTTCGACACCCTCGACGACGCCATCCGCATCGCCAACGATTCGAGGTTCGGCCTGGTCAACTACGTCTGGTCGGACGACCTGCCGACGGTGATGCGCTGCACGCGCGAGATCCGCGCCGGCACGGTGTGGGTCAACACCCCCTTGATGCGCGAACTGCGCGCGCCCTTCGGCGGCTTCAAGGAGTCGGGCATCGGCCGCGACGGCCCGCAGACCAGCCTCGACTTCTTCACCGAGCTCAAGTCGACCATCATCCCCATCGATCCGGTGAAGATGCACCGCTACGGAGCCTGAGGCGCCCATGATCGACCTGCACACCACGGCGACGGCGAACGGCTACAAGGCGTCCATCATGCTCGAGGAGGTGGGCTTGTCCTACCGGGTCCTCGATTACGACCTCGTGAAGGGCGAGCACATGAAGCCCGAGTACCTCGCCTTGAACCCGGTCGGGCGCGTGCCGACCATCGTCGACCATGACGTGCCGGACGGGCCCGTCACGGTGTACGGGACGCCCGCGATCCTGCTCTACCTCGCCGAGAAGACCGGGCAGCTGCTGCCGAGCCGGCCCGCCGCGCGCGCCAAGGCCTACGAGTGGCTCGGCATCGTATCCAGCGACATCGCGCCGGCCTACAGCGGCCAGTTCGTCTTCAATGTCATCGCGCCCGCCAAGGACCCTTGGGCCATCGGCTTCTACGACAAGCTCTGCCTGCGGCTGCTCGCGCCCATGGAGTCGCGGCTCGCGGCTTCGCGCCATCTTGCGGGCGACGACTACAGCATCGCGGACGTCATCGCCTACCCCGTGGCCGCGGTCTCGATGAAGCGCTTCCCGGGCGACCTCGCGGGCCATCCCAACATCGCGCGTTGGGCCGCCGAGGTCGGCGCGCGGCCGGCGGTGCAGCGCGGCATGAAGGTCCCGCGCTGATCCCTTGACGCTTCAGCCCGCGCCGAACGCGCAATAGTCCTCTTTCTCGACGAGATCGTACGCGAACAGGAACTTCGCCATGCCGGTGAGCACCGCCATGGTCATGCCGAGCTCCACGATCTGCGCATCGTCGAAATGGGCCCGCAGCTCGGCGTAGAGCGCGGCATCGAGATGCCCCCGCGGCGCGGTGAGCGCCATGGCGGCTGCGAGGCGCAGCGCCGCCCGCTCCGCCGGCGTCCAACAGGCCGCCGACTCGTCGCCGATGGCGCGCAACTGCGTCTCGTCGAGACCTGCTGCCGCGGCGTCCAGCCGGTTGCCGCGGTTGCAGAACGCGCAGCCGTGGACCGTCGACAAGCGCAACCGCACCAGTTCCTTGATGCGCACCGGGACACGGCCGCCGTAGAACACCCGACTGTAGAACTCCCCGTACCACTCGAAGAGCTCCGGCGCATGGCCCAGCACGTCGATGAAGGTGGCATCGCCGCGCAAGGCCTGTGCGCGGTCATGGGCCGCCTGCAGGGCGGGCGGCAGGGCCTCACGCGGCAACGGCGGGACGGGTGGGTTCGGCATCATGGCAGTGCTCCGGGCAGAGGGCGCGCGCATCCCCTAGAATCCGCAGCATGGACCATCCGATCTGGGTCTACCTGCACATCATGCTGTTCGTCTACTGGTTGGGCGCGGACCTCGGCGTCTTCCTGCTGGCGAAGGCCGCCCGCCGCCCTGACCTCTCCTTCGCCGAGCGCGCGTTCGCGCTGCGCATGGCCGTCACCATCGACCTCGTGCCCCGCCTGTGCTTCGCGGTGATGTTCCCCGTGGGCCTGCATGTCACGGCCTCGGGCGGGTTCGCGATCATCCCCGGATGGGCGTTCGCCGCATCCTGGGCCGTGTCGGCGGCATGGATCCTGCTGCTCTTCGCGATGGGCCGCCACGAGGGCACGCCGCGCGGCGCGCGTCTCTCGCAGCTCAACCTCGCCCTGCAGGCGCTGCTTTGCCTGCTCGTGGGGGCGCTCGGTGTGTCGGCGCTCGCGGGCCACGGGCCCTTGCCCGGCGGTTGGTACGGCGCCAAGGTCTTTTTGTTCGCCTGCGTGTTCGCCCTCGGCATCGGCATCGACATCGCCTTCCGGCCGGTGGGCCCCGCGTTCATGCGCCTCGCCGCCGAGGGCAGCAGCCCCGCGGTAGAGGCGGAGCTGTCGCGCGGCATCGACGGCGCCGTCCGCGTCGTCATCGCCCTCTATCTGCTGCTCGCGCTGATCGCGTTCATCGGCGTCGCCAAGCCCTTCTGATCCTGTCCCATCCGGAGTCCCCATGCCCATCGCCCGCATCAACGGCCACGACATGTACTACGAGGTGCTCGGTCAGGGCGACCCGGTGCTGTGCATGGGCGGCTGGGGCACGTTCTGCCACGAGAACCACCACCACCTCGCGCGCGGCCTCATCGACCGTTACCAGGTGATCCTGTTCGATTACCGCGGCATCCGCGATTCGGGCGACGACCTCAGCGTCCCCTCGACCATGGCCTTGCACGCCGATGACGCCATCGGCCTGCTCGACCACCTCGGCCTCACGCGCGTGCATCTGGTCGGGCTCGTCGGCATGGGCGCCTGCGTCGCGCAGGAGATCGCCATCCGCCGCCCCGACCTCGCGCGCAGCATGCTCAACACCGGCGCCTGGTGCGAGATGGACCCCTTCCTGCGCGACCAGCTGGAG
>RFTM01000371.1 GCA_009923475.1 Gammaproteobacteria bacterium
CGTGTACTACGAGAAGCACGGCTTCAGCGCCCGCGTCGGCGGCCGCTACCGCTCGGAGTACATCGGCGAGGTGACGAACTTCGCCAACGAGCGCGGGCTGCGCTTCGTGCAGGACGACATGATCTTCGATGCGCAGCTCAGCTACAAGTTCGGCGGCGGTTCGCTCAAGGGGCTGCAGGTGCTGCTGCAGGCGAACAACCTGACCAACGAGCCGTACATCGCCTACTCCCAGATCGAGGACCGCCTCCTCGATTACCAGGAGTACGGCACGCAGTACCTGGTCGGCCTGAACTACAAGTTCTGACCTGACGCTGCTGCAAGGCCGCCGGCGCGAGCGATCGTGCCGGCGGCCTTCTCTTTTGCGGGCCCGTCCTCAGCGGGCGCTGCGCCCGACGATGGGCCGGGCCAGGGTCCGCGTCAGCTGAACCAGATCCAGATCAGGCCGACGAGGCCGACCAGCAGCAGGCTCCAGCCGAGGTCGCGGCGGCGCCAGCCATCGTCGCTCTTGGTGCCCGGCAGGTGCTCGTGGCCGCCCGGGATGGTCATGGCCTCGGGGGCCTCGGCGAGCGGCTGGTCGCGCGTCGCCACCGTCAGCGCGGCGATGTGCGCCGGATCGGGCGCCGGCGTCACGAGGCTCACCAGCACCAGCACCGCCGCGCAGGCCACGAACAGGAACAGCGCGAAGTGCAGGAAGTTCATGCCGACGAACGCGCCGACGAGGCCGTCGCCCGCCGCGCCCTTGTTGAGCTCGAGCACGAGGCGCGCGAGGCCGAGCACGAAGCCCGTGCCGAGCGCCGCCAGCGCGCCCTGCGAGTTCACGCGCTTCCAGAAGATGCCGACCAGGAACACCGCCGCGATCGGCGGCGAGATGTAGGCCTGCACGCTCTGCAGGTACTGGTAGAGCTGGCCGGAGATGAGCTTCATCATCGGGATCCAGAGCAGCCCGAACCCGACCATCACCAGCGTCGCCACCTGCCCGACCGCCACCAAGCGGCGCTCGGAGGCCTCCGGGTGCAGCTTGCGGTACACGTCCCAGGTGATGAGCGTGGAGCAGGAGTTGAAGACGGACGACAGCGACGACATCAGCGCCGCGAGCAGGCCCGCGACCACGAGCCCGCGCACGCCCTCGGGCAGCAGCGTGCTGATGAGCGTCGGCAGCGCGGCGTCGGGGCTGGAGAGCGTCATCTCGCCGCGCTGCACCAGCACATGCGCGATGAGCCCCGGCACCACGAAGATGAAGAGCGGCAGGAGCTTGAGGAAGCCCGCGAAGATGGTGCCGCGCCGCGCCTCGTCGACGTTGCGCGCCGACAGCACGCGCTGCACGATGAACTGGTCGGTGCACCAGTACCAGACGCCGAGGATGGGCGCGCCGAGCAGGATGCCGGTCCAGGGGAAGGCCGGGTCGGTCATCGGCTTCCACATCGAGAGGAACCCGGGCGCGGCCTCGGCGGCCAGCGTGTCCCAGCCGCCGATGGCGCGCAGGCCGAGCAGCGTCACCGCGCCGGCGCCGCCCAGCATCACGAACATCTGCATCATGTCGGTGTAGAGCACGGCGCGCAGGCCGCCGAACACCGTGTAGATGCCGGTGGCCACCACCACGATCAGCGCGCCGGTCCAGAAGTCGATGCCCATCAGGGCCTCGAACACGATGCCGCCCGCGAAGATGGTCACCGAGATCTTGGTGAGCACGTAGCCCACGATCGAGATCACGGCGAGGTACCAGCGCGCCGCCGGCGAATAGCGCCGCTCGAGGAACTCCGGCATGGTGAACACGCCGCTGCGCAGGTAGAACGGCACGAAGAGCCAGCCGAGCAGCAGCAGGATCAGCGAGGCCAGCACCTCGAACTGCGCCACGGCGACGCCGCTCGCCGCGCCGGTGCCGGCGAGTCCCACCAGGTGCTCGGAGCCGATGTTCGAGGCGAACAGCGAGGCGCCGATCACGAACCAGCCCGCGTTGCGCCCGCCGAGGAAATATCCCTCGGCCGACTCCCGCGACTCCCGACCGCGCGTGACGCCGAAGGCCACCGCGAACACCACCACGAAGTAGAGGACGACGACCGCCCAGTCGAGGTTCGAGAGCATAGGCTCAGCTCCTGGTCGACCCCCCGGGGGCCAGAGTGGCGAAGAAGGCCCCTGCCGCCGGCAGCGTCACGCGCCCGCCGGCCGGCATGCAGGGGTCGAAACCATGGCCCGCGAGCGGCGTCACGGCCGCGCCCGCGGGCAGCGTCACCGTCACCGTCACCGGCGCGGCGCCGAAGTTGAAGGCCGCGAGCAGCGCGCGCCCCTCGTGCTCGCGCAGGAAGCACAGCGCATCGTCCGGCGCATCGAGGAAGCGGATG
>RFTM01000372.1 GCA_009923475.1 Gammaproteobacteria bacterium
TGCGGGTGGTCGCGGGCGTGGCATCCGGGATGGGGTTGGGCGTGAAGAGGCCGAGCAGCTCGTTGTCGGGCAGCAAGGTCGACTGCCGCAGCAGGTCGCCCTTGGTCTCGTCGCTGTAGCGCAGGCCTGCGCTCAAGGTCCACGCCTCGGCGAGCTTGAAGTCGACCTGGCCGAAGAGGGCGGTGGCCTTGCCCGTGCCGTCGGCGCGGAAGATGAACGAGCGCGGCACCAGCACTGCCGGCGGCGTGAAGCCCGAGCGCACGAGGCCGAGCGCGCCGTACTTGTCCTCGTCGAACCAATAGGCGCCGACGAGCCACCGGCCCCATCCTTCCTCGCCGGACAGGCGCAGCTCCGCCGACAGCTGGTCGCTCTTGTAGATGAAGGTCGAGCGGGTGACCTCGATCTCTGTGCCGTCGGTGTTGAACAGGAAATCGCTGTCCCAGTCGCGATAGCCGACGGTGAGGTTGAGGTTGGTCGTCGCGCCGAGGCTCCAGTCGAGGATGCCGGTCACGCCGTTGGTGTCCCACTTGTGGAAGCTCGGCGTGTTGTTGTTCGTCTTGTGGATGTCGCGATTGGGCTTGGCACCGAGGCTTTCGGCGAGGCCGGCGCCGTCGATCGGGAATATGCTGGTGTTGCCGTTCTCGAACTTGCTGTGCTCGGCGATCAGCGTGGCGCTCACGCCGTCGGCCTTCCAGCGCAGCGAGCCGCGGACGGCCGTGAGGTCGTTGTCGTCGATCTTGGTGCCGCCGCGCGGATCAAGGTCCTTGGTGTAGCCGTCGTCCTTGAGGCGCCGCACCGCGACGCGTGCCGAGAGGCCCTCCGTGAGCGGCCCCGACACGGCGCCGCGCAGGTCGACCCGGTCGAAGCTGCCGACCAGTCCCGACACATAGCCGTCGAACTTGTCGGTGGGCGCGCGCGAGATGACGTTGATGGCGCCGCCGGTGGCGTTGCGGCCGTACAGCGTGCCCTGCGGGCCGCGCAGGATCTCGACGCGGTCGACATCGAGGAACTGCGTGAGTCCCATGTTGGAGCGGCCGGTGTAGATGCCGTCGATGTGCGTCGCGACGCTCTGGTCGACGCCGATGCTGAAGAGGTTGCTGCCGATGCCGCGGATGTAGAGCTGGGCCTCGCCGCCGGCCTCGCTGTAGACGAGCGACGGGTTGGCGACGGCGATCGCGCCGATGTCGTCGATGTTCAGCTTCTCGATCGCCTCGCCCGTGACGGCCGAGACGGCGATCGGCGTGTCCTGCAGGTCCGTGGCGCGCTTCTGCGCGGTGACGACGACCTCCTCGAGCTGCACGGCCTGCGCGTGGGCGAGGCCCGCGGCGGCTTGGGAGAGCACCGCGGCCGCGACGGCGCGGCGCGCGATGGAGGACCTGATACGGGTTCGGGTTTCGGACATGAGGGCACCTTGGGTATGGAACGGTCGGGCGCGGCAGACTACTGGCGCGTCCGGGCGCTGTCTCATAACCAAGAGTTAGATGCTGATGCCCGTCCGGCAGGGCGCCGGCCTTGCGCGGCGCCCCGGAACTGCGAAGATCGGCAGGCGACGATACGAGGGGAAGACCGCCTTGATGTCTTTGGACCACATCGGGCTCGTGGGGCCTTCGATGGCGGCGCTGCGCCGCGGTTGGCTGGACGCCGGGTTCTCGGTCACCGAGCCCGAGACGCTGATGGCGCTCGATCCGGCCACGGGTCGGCGCGTGTCGCTGGGGCAGCAGAGCTGCCACATCGTCCTCGAGCGCGGCTATATCGAACTGACGGCGGTCGATGCGGTCACGCCGCAGCATCACCTCTACCCCTGGATCCGCAGCGGGGTGTCGCTCGGCATCATCGCGTTCGGCGCCGGTGACCTCGAGGCCGTCCATCGACGGCTCCTCGAGGCCGAGCTGCCGGCGGGGCCGCTCGCGCGGGCTTCACGCCCGATCCGCTACGGCACGCGCCGCGGTGACGCCTTGTTCACCTGGTTCGCGCTCGGCGCCGCCTCGACCCCAGAATCGCTGGTGTGCTTCGTGCGCAACGAGCGGCCCGAGCTCGTCTACCAGCCCGAGGTGCAGCGGCACCCGAACGGCGCCCGCGCGTTGGAGGGCGTGGTCATCTGTTCGGACGAGCCCGACCGGACCGCTGCACGCTATGCGGGCTATGCAGGCACGGCCGCGCAGACGGTCGCGCCGGGACTGCATGGCGATGCTTGCAGCGCTGCTCGGCGCCGCAGCAGCCGGAGCCGCGTCCGCGCAGTCTCCGCAGGACGCGCCGGAGACGTCCGACGAGGAAGTGCTGGTCTCGGGCGTGCGCCCGGGTCCGCCGCTCTGGAAGGTGCGCAAGGGCGAC
>RFTM01000373.1 GCA_009923475.1 Gammaproteobacteria bacterium
AGGGCTCGTAGAGGAAGGAGCGGACCACGAGCAGCACCGTCAGCACCGGGAAGAAACTGCGCGCGTAATCGACGGTGCCCGGCATCTCGAGCCGCGCCGGGTCGCGGCCGGCCGCCCGCGCCGCGGCCTCGCGGCGCCGCCGCAGGCCCGCGCGCTCGAACAGCAGCACGAGGCCGGAAAGGCCCGACAACACCACGAACACGAGGCTGAAGTCGGCGTTCTGCACCGTCACGAGCCGGTAGAAGGAGGCGAGCAACAGCAGCGGCAGCGCGAAGTACAGCGCGCGCATCAGCGGCGGGTCCGGCGGCGCGGCGCCCTCGGGCGCGGCGAGCTGGCGCTTCGGGCGCAGGAACCAGTCGTCGATGACGCAGACCAGCGTCACCGGCAGCGCGAGCAGCGACCCCCAGAACGCGAGCGCCTCGAGGAGGCCGCTCATTTGCGGCCCACCTTGAGCACGGCGAGGAAGGCCTCCTGCGGGATCTCGACGGAGCCGACCTGCTTCATGCGCTTCTTGCCCTCTTTCTGCTTCTCGAGCAGCTTGCGTTTGCGGCTGACGTCGCCGCCGTAGCACTTGGCGAGCACGTTCTTGCGCAGCGCCTTGACGGTGGCGCGGGCGATGACGTGGGTGCCGATCGCCGCCTGCACGGCGACCTCGAACATCTGCCGCGGGATCAGCTCCTGCATCTTGTCGACGAGCTCGCGGCCGCGCTGGTAGGCGCTGTCGCGGTGGACGATGATCGAGAGCGCGTCGACCTTGTCGCCGTTGATGAGGATGTCGAGCTTGGAGAGCGGCGCCGCCTGGAAGTGGCTGAACTCGTAGTCGAACGAGGCGTAGCCGCGGCTCACCGACTTCAGGCGGTCGAAGAAGTCGAGCACGACCTCGGCGAGCGGCAGCTGGTACTGCAGCGACACCTGGTTGGCGAGGTACTGCATCTTCTTCTGCGTGCCGCGCTTCTCGGTGCACAGCTGCAGCACCGCGCCCACGTAATCGGGCGGCACCAGGATGTTGGCGGTGATGATGGGCTCGCGGATCTCGGCGATGCGGTTCGGCGCCGGCAGCTTGGCGGGGTTGTCGACGTATTCGTCGCTGCCGTCGGTGAGGCCGACCTGGTAGACCACCGTCGGCGCGCTGGTGATGAGGTCGAGGTCGTACTCGCGCTCGAGCCGCTCCTGCACGATGTCCATGTGCAAGAGGCCGAGGAAGCCGACGCGGAAGCCGAAGCCGAGCGCGCCCGACACCTCCGGCTCGTAGTGCAGCGCCGAATCGTTGAGGCGGAGCTTCGCCAAGGCGTCGCGGAAGGCCTCGTAGTCGTCGGCGTTGACCGGGAACAGGCCCGCGAACACCCGCGGCTGCACCTGCTTGAAGCCGGGCAGCGGCGAGGCGCAGGGCTTGCCGTCGAGCGTGATGGTGTCGCCCACGGGGGCGCCGTCGATCTCCTTGATGCCGGCGATGACGAAGCCCACCTCGCCCGCGCCCAACTGCGGCGCCGCCAGCGACTTCGGCGTGAAGCGCCCGAGCTTGTCGACCTGCCAGGCGCGGCCGGTGGACATGACGCGGATCTTGTCGCCGGTCTTGAGGGTGCCGTTGACCACCCGCACCAGCGACACCACGCCGACGTAGTTGTCGAACCAGGAGTCGATGATGAGCGCCTGCAGCGGCGCTTCCGGATCGCCCGTCGGGGGCGGGATGCGCGCGACGATGGCCTCGAGCAGTTCCGGCACGTTCTCGCCGGTCTTGGCGGAGACCCGCACCGCGTCCTGGGCGTCGATGCCGATGATCTCCTCGATCTCGCGGATGACCTTCGGCGGGTCGGCCGACGGCAGGTCGATCTTGTTGATGACCGGAAGCACCTCCAGCCCCTGCTCGATGGCCGTGTAGCAGTTGGCGACGCTCTGCGCCTCGACGCCCTGCGAGGCGTCGACCACCAGCAGCGCGCCGTCGCAGGCGGCGAGCGAACGCGACACCTCGTAGGAGAAGTCGACATGCCCCGGAGTGTCGATGAGGTTGAGCTGGTAGCGCTGGCCGTCCTTCGCCGTGTAGTACAGCGTGACGCTCTGGGCCTTGATGGTGATGCCGCGCTCGCGCTCGAGCGCCATGGAGTCGAGCACCTGGCTCTGCATCTCGCGCGCCTCGAGGCCGCCGCAGAGCTGGATGAGGCGGTCGGCGAGCGTCGACTTGCCGTGGTCGACGTGCGCGATGATCGAGAAGTTGCGGATGTTCTTCATCGTTTCCAGGTGGTCCCCCGCGCCGAGGGCTGCGGGACGTCAAAGCGGGCGATTATAGCCGTTGGGGACCGCCTCCGTCCGCGC
>RFTM01000374.1 GCA_009923475.1 Gammaproteobacteria bacterium
GGCGCTCTTCGGCCTCGAGCGGACCTGCGGGTCGCCCTCCTGCCCGAGTGACACCGCGCGAGAAGCCGGAACCGGTGGCCGAGAGGGTCTTCCATTCGGAGCGGCCGTAGTCGAGATAATCGACGCCAGCCAAATCGACGAGCATTTCGAAGCGCAGCGCCGGATGGTCGCGCAGCGCCGTCGACACCGCGACCCAGGCCGCCGCGTCGCACTCGAGGGTGTGCTCGCCGGGCAGCGAAGGGACGAGACGCGCCGCGCCGCCCGTCACCTCGAGCAGCAGCGCTGCGAGCGGATCGGGTGCGTCGCTCATGAGAGGGCCACCGTGCTGGTGCGGGCGATCTTCTTCTGCAGCTGGATGATGCCGTAGAGCAGCGCCTCGGCCGTGGGCGGACAGCCCGGCACGCGGTTCGCGGTCGTCGCGCACCTGCTGTCGGTGGCCCACAACCGCAGGCTGCGGCTGCGCGCCTTCTGCGCCGACGACGCCGACCCGATGATCGATTCGCTGGTCGGGGTCTGGGCCTCGGCCAACTGGTTCGAGCGCGAGGCCTTCGACCTCTTCGGCATCCTGTTCGCGGGCCACCCGGACCTGCGCCGCATCCTCACCGACTACGGCTTCATCGGCCACCCGTTCCGCAAGGACTTCCCGCTGATCGGCCATGTCGAGGTGCGCTACGACCCCGCCAAGCAGCGCGTGGTCTACGAGCCGGTGAGCATCGAGCCGCGCACGCTGGTGCCGCGCGTCATCCGCGACGACCACCGCTACGCGCCCGGCCTCGCGGCGCGTGAGGCGCAGTGACCGCCATGGCCGAGATCCAGTCCTACACCATGAACTTCGGACCGCAGCACCCTGCGGCCCACGGCGTGCTGCGCCTCGTGCTCGAGCTCGACGGCGAGGTCATCCAGAAGGCCGACCCGCACATCGGCCTCCTGCACCGCGCCACCGAGAAGCTCGCCGAGTCCAAGCCCTTCAACCAGTCCATCGGCTACATGGACCGGCTCGACTACGTCTCGATGATGTGCAACGAGCACGCGTACGTGATGGCCATCGAGCGCCTGCTCGGCATCACGCCGCCGCTGCGCGCGCAGTACATCCGCACGATGTTCGACGAGATCACGCGCATCCTGAACCACCTGATGTGGCTGGGCGCTCATGGCCTCGACATCGGCGCGATGACCGTGTTCCTGCTCGCCTTCAAGGACCGCGAGACCCTGATGGACTGCTACGAGGCGGTCTCCGGCACGCGCATGCACGCCACGTACTACCGTCCGGGCGGCGTGCACCGCGACCTGCCGCGCGAGATGCCGAAGTACCAGGCCTCGCGCTGGCGCACCCGGAAGGAGGCCGACCGCCTCAACGAGGCGCGCGCGGCCGGCCTGCTCGAGTTCATCGACGACTTCACGCGCCGCTTCCCGAAGGCGGTGGACGAGTACGAGACGCTGCTCACCGACAACCGCATCTGGAAGCAGCGCACGGTCAACATCGGCGTCGTCTCGCCCGAGCGCGCGCTGCAGCTCGGTTTCTCGGGCCCGATGCTGCGCGGGTCGGGCATCGCCTGGGACCTGCGCAAGAAGCAGCCGTACGAGGTCTACGACCGGATGCAGTTCGACATCCCGGTGGGCGTCAACGGCGACTGCTACGACCGCTACCTCGTCCGCATCGAGGAGCTCCGGCAGTCGAACCGCATCGTCGCGCAGTGCGTCGAGTGGCTGAAGCAGAACCCGGGTCCGGTGATGGTCGCCGACGCCAAGGTGCGTCCGCCGCGCCGCCAGGACATGAAGGGCGACATGGAATCGCTCATCCACCACTTCAAGTTCATGACCGAGGGCTACTGCGTGCCCGAGGGCGAGACCTACGCCGCGGTCGAGGCGCCGAAGGGCGAGTTCGGCATCTACCTGGTCTCGGACGGCGCCAACAAGCCCTACCGCCTCAAGTGCCGCGCGCCGGGCTTCCCGCACCTCGCGGCGCTCGAGGAGATGGTGACCGGCCACATGCTGGCCGACGTGGTCGCCGTCATCGGCACGCAGGACATCGTCTTCGGGGAGATCGACCGATGAGCGTCCGGACGAGCGACGGCCAGCAGTTCGTGCCGGGCGAGGGCCCCAAGGTCGCGCTGCTCACCGCGCACACCCGCCACGAGATCGACGGCTGGATCGCGCGCTTCCCCGCGGGGCGCCAGCGCTCGGCCACGCTCTCGGCGCTGCGCTTCGCGCAGGAACAGAACCAGGGCTTCCTCACGCCCGACCTGATGGACGCCGTCGCGGAGTACCTGCGGCTGCCGCCCATCCAGGTCTACGAGGTCGCCAC
>RFTM01000375.1 GCA_009923475.1 Gammaproteobacteria bacterium
TCAGTTCGCTGCTCGCGATCCGCGCCCTCAAGGAACAGGGCGCGAAGCTCGCGCGCTGCGTGGTGCTCATCGAGGCGTCCGAGGAGAGCGGCAGCACCGACCTGCCCGCCCACCTCGAGGCGCTCGGCTCGCGCATCGGCGAGCCCTCGCTCGTCATCTGCCTCGACGCCGAGTGCGGCAACTACTCGCAGCTGTGGTGCACGAGCTCGCTGCGAGGCAACATCACCGGCGCGCTGCGCGTCGAGATGCTCCGCGACGGCGTGCACAGCGGCATGGGCACCGGCATCGCCGCGACGCCTTGGCGGGTGGCGCAGCAGCTGCTCGCCCGCCTCGAGGACCCCGTCAACGGCGACATCCTGCTGCCCGAACTGCAGTGCGACATCCCGCGCGAGCGCGTCGAGCAGGCGCGCACCGCCGCCGCGACCCTCGGCGACGAGGTCCGCAGCCGCTTGCCGTTCCTGCCCGGCGTGCGCTCCCTCTCGACCGACCCGGTCGAGCTGCTGCTCGGCAGCACCTGGCGCAGCACGCTCGCCGTGACAGGCGCCGACGGACTCCCTCCGGTGGCCCAGGCCGGGAACGTGCTGCTGCCCCGCCTCGCGCTCAAGCTCAGCCTGCGGCTGCCGCCGACGGTCGATGCCGATGCGGCCGCCGAGGCGGTGCGTCGGGCGCTTGAACGCGACCCGCCCTACGGCGCGCGCGTGGCCTTCGAGCTCGAATCGGCATCACCGGGTTGGCATGCGCCGATCTGCGCGCCCTGGCTCGAGGACTCGATGCAGCGCGCCTCGCAGGCCGTGTTCGGACGCGAGATGCTGTACGCGGGCGTCGGCGGGACGATCCCGTTCATGGGCATGCTCGGCCGGCGTTTCCCGGCCACGCAGTTCCTGATCACCGGCGTGCTCGGCCCGCTGTCGAACGCGCACGGTCCGAACGAATTCCTGCACCTCGCCTACGCGGAGAAGCTGACCGCCTGTGTGGTGCAGGTGCTCGCCGACCACGCACGGAGGCCGCGCGCGACGGACGCCGCGGCTGCGGCCTAGCCGACGCCCGAGAAGCTGCTGGGACGGAGCTGGGCGCAGAGCTGTCGCCAGGTCTCTCGCCACGGCTCCACGGCCCGCTCGGCGAGGCTGCGTTCGCCCATGAGCAGGTCGCCGGCGAGGCTGTCCTCGCGCAGCGTCAGTCGCGGCAGCCCCTTGGGGAAGCCGGCGCGGCGCGTGAACACGATCCGCCCCTCCACCGGGATCTCGCCCGCCAAGGCCTTGACCGCGGCGAGGCGGTCGTAGAGCGCCGCTTGCGGATTGGGGAAGGTGTAGCGGCGCGCGCCGTCCATCACCGTCCATTCCGTCATCGCATCGGAACCGAACACGTTGCCGACCGCGTCGCGCATGTCGAGCACCAGCAATCCGCGCGGCGTCAGCAGCAGGTGGTCGAGATGCAAGGTGCCGCCGTTGCCGTCGGGCACCAGCATGTCGCGCACGTGTTCGACGGACACGCTGGCGATGAGCGCCGCGCGGGCGAGCCGCTCACGACGCGCGCGCCAGGCACGCCAGCCGAACACGCCGGCGACGCCGACCAGCACGCCGATGACCACGGCACCAGCCGCGAGCAGCCAGGGATCGACAGCACGCAGGTCCATCAAGCCGCTCCCGCATCGAGCGCGTCCCGCAGCGCTGCGGACGTCGCGCCCAGCGGACGCACCTCGGTGGGACGGCCGAAGAGCTCCGCAAGGGCGGGTCCGCCACGATGCGGGCGCGGATCGCCGCGTCGTCCACGCTCACGGCACGGACCGCGCCGCGGAGGTCCTCGATGCCGGGATGCAGCGCGCGCAGGCGCTCCATGTTCGAGGGATCGCCGACGTCCATCGCCGAGGCGATCGTCGCCACGCTGGGGCGCGGCGACCAGTCACCGCTCTCGAGCAGGTCAGGCACCGTGCGGTTGGCGTTGTGCGCGAGCACCACTTCGCCGATGGGCAGGCCCATGCGTCGCGCCCAGATGCAGGCCGCGGCGTTGCCGAGATTGCCGCTCGGGATGATGAACGACAGCGGCTTTCCCGTGCTGCGCAGGTGCGCGAGCGCGGTCGCGGCGTAATAGACCGCCTGCGGCAGCAGCCGGCCGAGATTGATGCTGTTGGCCGAGGACAGCGCATGGCGGGCCGACAGCGAGGTGTCGAGGAAGGCCGCCTTCACCATGCGCTGGCAATCGTCGAAGGTCCCCTCTACGGCGTAGCTGTGGACGTTGCCGCCCCAGCAGGTCAACTGCCGCTCCTGGGTCGGCGACACGAGGCCGCGCGGGAACAGCACG
>RFTM01000376.1 GCA_009923475.1 Gammaproteobacteria bacterium
CGCCTTCGCACTCGACAACTCGCGCACCACGCGCTCGGACAAGCCCGGTCGCGACCGCCAGCGCTCGCGCGGGTTCGCCTTCACGGCGGAGCGCGAGGGCGCGGTGCGTGTCGTCAGCACCAGCGCGGTGGCGGACGCCGACATCGTCTACTCCTTCGATGGCGACTGGGGCGCCGATCCCTCCTACGACTTCACGTCTCGCTTCCTGCGCCGGCACCGCGCCGTGACCCAGGACCTGCGCCTGCTCGGCGGTACGCCGGGCGAGGGCTTCGGCTGGGTCGCCGGGTTCTACGGATCGCGCATCGACGAATCGAACGACCAGCTCGACCTCTACGGCGGCGAGGTCTACCGCGCCCTGGTCTCCGACTACCGCGCCCGCACGATCGCCGTCTACGGCAGCCTCGAGCGTCGCATCGCGGCGCGCTGGCAGGCGCGCCTCGGGTTGCGCGCCGAGCGGCGCTCGATCGGCTACACCGACACCGACGGCACGGACCTCGGGCCCGCCGAGGACATGTGGGGCGGCCAGCTGACCCTCGAGTACCGGCCCGGCCCCGCGGGTTTCGGCTACCTGACCTTGGCACGCGGCTACAAGGGCGGCGGTTTCAACCTCGGCGCGGTGGTGCCGGCGTCGCGCCGATTCTATGAAGCCGAGGGGCTCGATAGCCTCGAGGCCGGCTGGAAGTTCGAGGATGCCGCGTCGCGGCTGCGCGGCGACCTCGCGCTGTTCCACATGTGGCGGCGGCGCCAGCAGGTGGGCACCTCGGTGCAGGTCGATCCCGGCGACCCCTTGTCGTTCATCTACCTCACGGACAACGCGGCGCGCGGCGTCAACTACGGGTTCGAGGCGTCGCTCGAGTGGCGCGCCACGGAGGCGCTCGCGCTGCAGGCGACGGCCGGCCTGTTGCGCGCGAGGTTCACCGACTACCGCAGCGGCGCCCGCGACCTGTCCGGCCGCGACCAGGCGCATGCGCCGCGCGGCCAGTTCGGGGCCGGCCTCGATTGGCGCGGGCCGCGCGGGCTGCGTGCGCGGGCCGATGTGCGCTACGCCGACGCGTTCTTCTTCTCGGACAGCCACGACCAGCGTGCGACCTCCTGCCTGCTCGGTTCGCTGCGGGTGGGACGCGAGACGGAGGCCTGGTCCGCGAGCTTGTGGGTGCTGAACGCCTTCGACCGCGGCTGCGCGCAGCGCGGCTTCTTCTTCGGCAACGAGCCGCCCGATTACCCGGACAAGCTCTACGTGCAGAAGATCGACCCGCGCCAGGCGGGGTTCACCGTCTCCTGGAAGGTCTACTGACTTGGCGGCGCTGCTCGACTCCCTGCTGGCGCAGGCCCGCGCGAGTTCGCCGCTCGAGTGGTTCGCGCTCGCGAGCGGTCTCGGCTACGCGCTGCTCGCCGTGCGGCGCGACCGGCGCGCCTGGGTCTTCGGCGCGCTGTCCTCGGCCTTGCTCGCCTGGATCGCGGCCGGCGCGCGGCTGCCGCTGCAGGCGGCGCTGCAGGCGGTCTATGTCGCGATGGCGGTCTACGGCTTCCGCACCTGGACCCGGGAAGGGGATGCGTCCGATGCGGGCCGGGTGCGCGTCGCGCGCTGGCCGCTGCGCCTGAACCTGCTCGCGGTCTGCGGCGTCGCGCTCGGCACGTCCGCGGTGGCGCCGCTGCTCGCCGCGCACACCGATGCTGCGTGGCCGCTGCTGGATGCGGCGGTCACGCTCGGCAGCCTGCTCGCGACCTGGATGACGGCGCGGGCGCTGATCGACAACTGGGCCTGGTGGCTGGTGGTCGACGCCGCGTCGCTGGTGCTCTACGCGTCGCAGGGCCTGGTGTTCGTGGCGCTGCTCTACCTCGTCTACTTCATCATCGCGATCGTCGGCCTGCGTGATTGGAGCCGCCGCGCATGAACGACGGCCCGACTGCGGCGCAGCCGCCGCTGCGCGGGAGCGGTCTCAACCGGCTGCGGCACATCGCCACGCCAAGCGGATGGGAGGTCGAGCGGCAGTGGCCGGGCGGGGCGGCGGAGGAACTCGGCGCCGAGCACCTTCTCATCGAAGGCGATGTTGTGGGCGATCAGGACGCCGGCGTTGGCCAAGGCCTCGCTGACGAGATCGAGGACAGCTTCGAGCGGTAGCCCCTCCGCGTGCGCCCGTTCGGTCGAGATGCCGTGCACCCGGGCCGCCTCGGGCGGAATTACGAAGCCATCGGGACGGATGATGTGCTCCGCCCAGGCGACCTCGTTCCCGGCGTCGTCGCAGAGGGTCCAGGCAATCTGGACGACGCGCGGCCAGTTCTGCAGGTCC
>RFTM01000377.1 GCA_009923475.1 Gammaproteobacteria bacterium
CCAAGTCGCCTCGACGAACCGGCCGTCGCGCTTGACCAAGGGCTTGCGCAGGCGGTCGGGATCCTCGTGCAGATCCTTGAGCGCCACGCCCTTGGGGCAGATGTAGCCGGCGCTGAAGACGTCCGCATCGTGCCCGCGCACGCTGACGACCTCGCGGCCTTGCGTGCGGATCTCGAGACCGCAGCAGGCCTCGCACAAGGGGCAGATGCGATGGTGCGTCTTGATGTCGGCGTCGGTCATGTCCGGGTGCTCCGTGGCGTCAGCGCTCGCCCGCGCCGTCCTGCGGCTTGAATTCCTTGGCGACGATGTAGACCTCGCGCGACTCGGGCCGGGAGGCCTTGGGCTTGCGGATCGACACCTTGCCGAAGGTCTTGCGCAGTTCCTTCACGTAATCGTCCGAGCCCTGGCCCTGGAACATCTTGGCGACGAAGGTGGCGCCGGGCTTCAGCATCTGGCGCACGGTGTCGAGCGCGAGGTCCAGGAAATACATCGACCGCGCCTGGTCCGCGGAGTCGATCCCGCTCAGGTTGGGCGCGATGTCCGAGACGATCAGGTCGAACTTGCCGTCGCCGAGCCAAGCGCGGATCTGCTCCACCACGGCATCGCTCGTGAAGTCGCCCTGGATGAAATCGACGTTGCGGATCGGGTCCATGGGCAGGATGTCGGTCGCCAGCACCCGGCCCTTGGCGCCCAAGGCCTTGGCGGCCACCTGCGACCAGCCGCCCGGAGCCGAACCGAGGTCGAGCACCTTCATGCCGGGGCGCATCAGGCGGTCCTTCTCGTCGAGCTCTATCAGCTTGTAGGCGGAGCGCGAACGGTAGCCGTCGATCTGGGCCTGCTTGACGAAGGGATCGGTGACGTGGCGGCGCAGCCAGCTGCCGCTGCTCTTGGATCGGGCCATGATGAGGATAGACTAGCGCGATTCCAGGCCTCTGTCGGGTAGACCGACCAGGAAAGGACCCATGATCCGCATCACCGAGCTGTCGCTCCCCTGGGGCGACCCCACCGAAGCGCGCACCCGGGACGCGCTGCGCCGCGCCATCCTCAAGCGGCTCGCGCTGCGCGAGCCCGACCTCCTGGGCTTCAGCGTCTTCAAGCGCAGCCACGACGCGCGGCGCAAGGACCGCGAGATCGCCTTCGTCTATATCGTCGACGTCGAGGTGCGTGACGAGGCGCGCGTGCTCGCGGCACACCGCGACGACCGGCACGTGATGCCGTCCCCGGACACGGATTTCCACCCGCCGCCGCGACCGGGCGCCGCGACGACCGAACGGCCTGTCGTGGTCGGTTTCGGTCCCTGCGGGCTGTTCACGGCGCTGGTGCTGGCGCAGCAGGGCTATCGGCCGATCGTGCTCGAGCGCGGTCGCGACGTGCGCCGGCGGACCCAGGACACCTGGGGCCTTTGGCGCAAGCGCACGCTCACGCCGGAGTCGAACGTGCAGTTCGGCGAGGGCGGCGCGGGGCTGTTCTCGGACGGCAAGCTCTACAGCCAGATCAAGGACCCGCGCCACCTTGGCCGGCAGGTGATGCGCGAGTTCGTGCGCGCGGGCGCGCCGCCCGAGATCATGTGGGTCAACAAGCCCCACATCGGCACCTTCCGGCTGACGGGTGTGGTGGCGCGGATGCGCGAGGAGATCATCGCGCTCGGCGGCGAGATCCGCTTCGAGCGGAAGGTCGTCGACCTGCTGGTCGAGCCGGCGCCTGCCGGCGCCTCGGACAAGGCCGGTGCGCTGCAAGTGCGCGGCGTGCAGCTCGAGGACGGCGAGGTCATCGAGTCGCGGCATGTGGTGCTTGCGCTCGGCCACAGCTCGCGCGACACCTTCCGCATGCTGCACCGGCGCGGCGTGTTCATGGAGGCGAAGCCGTTCGCCATCGGCTTCCGCATCGAGCATCCGCAGTCGATGATCGACCGCGCGCGGCTCGGGCGCTTCGCGGGACATCCGGCGATCGGCGCGGCCGACTACAAGCTCGTGCATCACGCGACGAATGGCCGCTCGGTCTACAGTTTCTGCATGTGCCCCGGGGGCACGGTGGTCGCCGCCACCTCCGAGCCGCAACGGGTGGTCACCAACGGCATGAGCCAGTATTCACGCAACGAGCGCAACGCCAACGCGGGCATCGTGGTCGGCATCGACCCGGAGCGGGATTTCCCGGGCGGTCCGCTCGCCGGCATCGAACTGCAGGAGCGCCTCGAGAGCCTCGCCTTCGAGATGGGCGGCGGCGATTATTCGGCGCCGGCGCAGTTGGTGGGCGACTTCATCGCGGGTCGTGCATCGACGGCGCTCG
>RFTM01000378.1 GCA_009923475.1 Gammaproteobacteria bacterium
CACCGCGAGGTAGACGAGCGCGGGCGCGATCATGCCGCCCAAGGCGCCGAACACCGGCAGCGCCGCGCGACGGCGGTCCGACAGCTCGCCGACCACCAGTTCGCGCTTGATCTCGAGCCCCACCACCATGAAGAACACGGCCATCAGGCCGTCGTTGATCCAGTGCAGCACCGTCTTGGTGAGCGCGAGCGGCCCGATGCCGAGGCGCAGGTCGGACTCGAGCAGATGCTCGTAGGCCGCCGCCAGCGGCGAGTTGGCGATGACGAGCGCCACGACCGCCGACAGCACGAGCAGCGTGCCGGCACCGGCGTCCGACTTGAGCAGGGCCTTGATCATGAGGGTGTCCCGCCGCGTTGCGGTTCGAAGAACCAGTGCCAGACGCCGTGCGGCGCGCGCACCGCGGCCACGCGTTGCGGCGCGGACCCCGGCAGGTCGAGCCGATGGGCGTCGCAGGGCACCTCGAGCCCCGCGGCGCGGCAGCGCGCGAGCAGGTCGTCGAGGCCCTCGACCGACAAGCGCACACCGACGAGGCCGCGGTTGGGCGGCTGCGCGCGCTCGCGCAGGTCGTCGTAGCTGCCGAGCGGCAGACCGTAGTGGATGATGCCGAGCATCACGTCCTCGAGCACGCGGCCGTAGTTGTCGGCCCGGATGCGCAGCAGCCGGTCGACGCCGACCATGCGCGAGAACGACTCGCTCTCGAACTCGTAATGGAAGCCGCGCATCACGCCCAGCACGTCCTGGTAGAAGGCGCGCACCGGCTCGAAGTCGGCCACCGGTCCGGAGCTGCTCTGCACCTCGCTGAACGGCTGGTCGGTGACGCTCACGAAGGTCGCCGCGTCGACGTTGAGCGGCTCGATGGCGGCCACCATCACGCCGTCCGGTCCCTTGGCATGCGCCTCGCGGAAGCGCGAGCCGTCGGGCAGGTCGACCGAAGCGCCTTCATCGACGATCTCGAAGCCGTGCGCGCGCAGCCGCGCGATCGCCGCGGGTCGGTCGGCGGTGAAGAAGTCGATCATCTTGAGGGCGTTGCAGGCGACGCCCCGGCCGCCGACGCGGATCACGGTGTCCACGCCCGGCGTGAACTCGACCAGCCAGACGCCGATCGGCGTGCCGGGCGTGGTCATGCGCACCACGCGCGCCTTGCGTCCCGTCGTGCCGAAGAGCGCGCCGGTGGCGGCCTCGTCGAGCGTGCTGTCGCCCTCGACGCGCATGCCGACCACCTGCCCGAAGAGCTGGAGCTGCCGCGCGAGCTCGGTGGTGACGATCACCGGCCCGAGGATGGCGTCGACGCGACCGGCGACCGCTGCGTTTGCCGTCATCGCGCGCCGCCTCAGCGTCGCGCAGTGGCGGCTGCGTAGCGCTGCGACACCGCCGCCCAGTCGACCACCTGCCACCACGCGTCGAGGTAGTCGCCGCGGCGGTTCTGGTACTGCAGGTAGTAGGCGTGCTCCCACACGTCGTTGCCGAGCAGCGGCGTGCCGCGCACGGGCGCGAGGTCCATCAGCGGGTTGTCCTGGTTCGGCGTCGAGGTGACCTTGAGCTTGCCGTCGCCATCGACGATGAGCCACACCCAACCGGAACCGAAGCGGCCTGTGCCCGCCGCCTTGAAGGCGGCCTTGAACTTGTCGAACGAGCCGAAATCGCGGTCGAGCGCGGCCGCGAGCGCGGGTGAGGGCGCGCCGCTTTGCGCCGGTCGCGTCATCGTCTGCCAGAAGAACGTGTGGTTCCAGTGGCCGCCGCCGTTGTTGCGCACGGCGTCGGGCAGCGTCGACATGCGCGCCATCAGGGCCTCGAGCGAGAGGCCTTGCAGCGAGGCGTCAGCCGCGACCGCACGGTTGAGGTTGTCCACATATGCCTGGTGGTGCTTGCCGTGGTGGATCTGCATGGTGCGCGCGTCGATGACGGGCTCGAGCGCATCGTAGGGATAGGGCAGGGGCGCGAGCGTGAAAGCCTGCGGTGCCGCCGGCGACGCGGGTGCCGATGCGGGCGCCGCGGGGATCGCGAGCGAATCGACGATCGCCTGCGTCGTGTCGGCGAGCGTGAGCAGGTCGACCGTCATCGGCGCATCCAGCAGCACCACGCGCTCGGCCGTCGCGTCGTAGTTCGAGTCGGGCTGGAGGTAGATCTTGTCGATGGTCACCACCGCCTGCCGGATGTCGCCCGGGGCATCGGTGAGCAGGAGGGTGATGGGGCCGCGCTGCGGCACGAGCGACCCGCCGCCATCGTCATAACACGAGGCGACGAGGACGAGCGAGAGCGCCGCGCCGAGGGCGGCGGTGA
>RFTM01000379.1 GCA_009923475.1 Gammaproteobacteria bacterium
AGGGCCGCGACGCGCTCGACCTGCTGCAAGTCCGGCTGCGGACGCCCCGGCCCTTCGAAGACCTCGACCGGCAGGTCGGTGTCCTGGGCGAGCACATCGAGCGGCACGCCGAGATAGGCAGGGCGCGTGCGTCCGGCCCGATACTCGTCGAACACATGCCGCAGGAAGGCTTGCGCCTCCGCGGCGGTCCTTGCGGTGCAGGTCAGGTCGAGCACCGAGTCGACCACGCCATGCTGGTCCTTGAGATCGTGCAGCAGCCCCCAACCGCGACCGAGCGAGGCCGCGACCGGCGTGCTGGCGACGATGATCATCGGCACGGAATCGGACCGCGCCTGCGCGATGGCGGTCAGCGCGTTGGTGATGCCGGGCCCCGAGATGACGAAAGCCGCGGCCGGACGGCCCGTGATCCGCGCGTAGCCGTCGGCGGCGAAGGCCGCGCCCTGTTCGTGCCGCGTCAGCAAATGGCGCAAGGCGCGTCGCCGATCGAGGCCCCGGTAGAGCGCGAGGTTGTGCACCCCCGGGATGCCGAACACGGTGTCGATGCCGTTCGCGGCCAACAGTTCCGCGATATGGCATCCGAGGGGTCTTGCTGCTAGGCTCATTTGCGTGAAGTTCTCGCAACTGGTGACGCGCATCGCCGGCGACGGCGCAGATGCCTGGCGCACCCATTACGCCGCACAAGCCGCGCAGGAACGGGGCGAGGACGTCATCATCTTAAGCGTTGGCGACCCGGCTTTGTCGACCCCGCAAGCGGTGGTCGATCGCGCCGTGGCGGCCCTGCGCGCCGAGGACACCCACTACACCGGCGCCCGCGGCCGCGACACGCTGCGCAGGGCCATCGCCGAGCTGCATGCCCGGCGCTCGGGGCAGACCGTCGGCGAGGACGAGGTCGTCGTCACCGCCGGCGCCCAGAACGCGCTGCTCACCGCGGCGATGTGCCTTGCCGGCGAAGGCGACGAAGTGCTCACCTTCGACCCGTTCTACGCCACCTATCCGGGCACGCTCAAGTGCTCGGGAGCGCGCCTCGTGACGGTGCCCTTGCGTGCGGCGAACGGCTTCCGGCTGGACCCGGCGGACCTCGAGTCCGCGCTCACGCCGCGTTCGCGCGCCCTGTTCTTCGCCAACCCCGGGAATCCCACCGGCATCATCCTCTCCGCCGCGGAATTGCAGGCCATCGGCGAGATCGCGCGCCGGTACGACCTGTGGATCGTCGCCGACGAGGTCTACGCCGGCCTCGCACCGGGCGGCCACGTACCCGGCCTCGCGACGACGATGCCCGAGCGGGTGGTCACCCTCGGCAGCCTCTCCAAGACCCACGCCATGTGCGGTTGGCGCGCGGGCTGGATGGTCGGCCCCAAGGCGCTGATGGACCACGCCGAGAACCTGCTGATCGGCATGCTGTACGGTCTGCCGGGGTTCATCCAGGAGGCCGCGCTCGCCGCGCTCGACATCAGCGACGAGTCGGAGCGCAAGACGCGCGACTACTGCAGCGCAAGGGCGGCGCTGATGCTCAAGCACCTGCAGGACATCCCGGGAACGACCGTGCTCGCGCCGCAGGCCGGGATGTTCCTGCTGCTCGACATCCGCGGCTCGGGCCTCGACAGCACGGCCTTCACCGAGCGGCTGTTCCGCACCCAGGGCGTGTCGGTGATGGACGGCGGCGCTTTCGGCGAGCAGACCCGGGGCTTCGTACGCTTGAGCTACGCCATCGACGAAGCGCCGATCATCGAGGCCTGCCGACGCATCCGTCAGTTCTGCGAGGGGCTCGCGAGCGCATCCTGACCCGTGGTGCCCTCGCGGTAGAGCCGGCACAGCACCGGCTCCGGAGGATCGACCAGCGTCATCGCCGCATCCAGGCGCAGCACACGCGCGCCGTCGCCGGACCCGAACGCGGGCCAGCGCGGCCCGGTCGGGCCTTGCGGCGAACCGGTAGCCGCGAAGCGCACCCAGGCGCGCATCATCTCGAGGCTCAAGCGTCGGTCGGCGGCAGCGGTCGGCAACCAGG
The DNA here is from genome assembly GCA_009923475.1 of Gammaproteobacteria bacterium. GTDB lineage: Bacteria > Pseudomonadota > Gammaproteobacteria > Steroidobacterales > Steroidobacteraceae > UBA964. Next base: position 2,006 of record RFTM01000379.1, read on the forward strand.
CATCGTGCGTGCCGAAGACATAGGGCAACTCGGCGCCATGGTAGGCCCGGAACTGCGCCGCGATGTCGCCCTCCCGGATCCGCGTGAAGTGGTACATCCACACCTTCGGGCCGGTCCTCGCGACCTCGCTCGCCAACTGCTGCGCCGGACACAGCATGTGCTCCGCGGTCGCCAAACGGCCGACGACGTCAGCCGTCTCCGGCGTCGCGCGCAGCGCCGCGCGCACCGCCGGGCCCTTGAGCACGCGGGCCTCGGCGATCGCCTTGTCGACCGCC
>RFTM01000380.1 GCA_009923475.1 Gammaproteobacteria bacterium
CGCCCTGCGTGCCGAGGAAGGCGTCCGCGTCGCCGCCCCCGACGATCGCCGCGAACCACTCGATGAACTCGTAGCAGGCGCTGATCGCGAGGCACATCCCCGCGACGATGGTGAACAGCCAGCCGCCTGGCCGCAGCGGCGTGTGACGCAGCAGGATCTCGCGCGCGACGATGGCCGGCACGAAGCCCTGCGCGAAATGCCCGATGCGGTCGTAGGGGTTGCGGCTGAGGTCGAGGAGCTCGCGCAGCCGATCGCCGAACGGCACCAGCGCGTAGGTGTAGTGTCCCCCGACCATCAGGATCACCGCATGCACCGCGATGAGCCCATAGCAGAGCGTGGTGAGCGGGAAGCGCGCGAAGGTCGCCCACAAGAGCGGCACCGCGATCATCACGGGCAGCACCTCCAGCCACCAGGTGAGCCGGTCGTGCGGCCCGATGCCCGACCACAGCAGCACCGCCGCGGAGACTGCGGTCAGCGCCCACAAGGCTTTGCGCGACTGCGCGACGACGGCGGCGTCCGGATCGGCGTGGATCATGCGGTCTGCTACCTTATGCGCGATGAAGCCTCATTATAGGGTCGTCGTCATCGGCGGCGGCATCGTCGGCACCAGCCTGCTCTACCACCTTGCGCGCGCCGGATGGACCGACATCGCGCTCGTCGAGCGCGCCGAGCTCACCGCAGGCTCCACTTGGCACGCGGCCGCGGGCTTCCACGCGCTCAACGACGACCCCAACATCGCCGCGCTGCAGGGCTACACCATCCGGCTCTACGACGAGATCGAGCGCGAGAGCGGCCAGAGCGTCGGCATGCACATGACCGGCGGCATCAGCCTCGCGGCTTCCGAGGAGCGCTGGCAGATGCTCAAGGCCGAGCGCGCGATGTACGAGACGATGGACATGGAGACGACGCTCGTCACGCCCGAGCAGATCGTCGAGATGTGCCCGCTCGTCGATCCGCGCGGCCTCAAGGGCGGCCTCTACGACGCGCACGAGGGCTATGTGGATGCGCACGGCGCGACGCATGCCTTCGCGATCGCGGCGCGCCAGCGCGGCGCCGACATCATCCTGCGCAACCGCGTGCTCGCGCTCGAGCCGCGCGCCGACGGGCATTGGGATGTGATCACCGAGCAAGGCCGCGTCGTCGCCGAGCATGTGGTGAACGCCGCGGGCCTTTGGGCGCGGCGCGTCGGCCGCATGACCGGCGTCGAGTTGCCCGTGGTGCCGATGTCGCACCATTACCTCGTCACCGACGACGTGCCGATGCTCGCCACGCTCGGCCGCGAGTTCGTGTCCATCACCGACCTCGAGGGCTTCACCTACCTGCAGCCGCTCGGCAAGGGCGCGCTGCTCGGCGTCTATGAACGCGATCCGCGTCACTGGAGCCCCGAGGGCGCGCCCTGGGACTACGGCATGGACCTGCTGCCGCCCGATGTCGAGCGCATCCTCCCGGAGCTCGAGATCGGCTACGCGCGTTTCCCCGCGCTCGCCGAGGTCGGCATCAAGCGCTGGGTGAACGGCGCCTTCACCTTCACGCCCGACGGCAATCCGCTGGTCGGCCCCGTGCCCGGCAAGCGCAATCTTTGGGTGGCCTGCGGCTGCATGGGCGGCTTCTCGCAGGGCGGCGCCATCGGCCTCACGCTCTCGCAGTGGATGGTCCACGGCGATCCCGGCCACGACATCTTCGGCATGGATGTCGCGCGCTACGGCGCCTTCGCGGCGGGCGAGGACTACCTGCGCGACACCACCCGCCAGTTCTACGCGCGGCGCTTCGTCATCTCGTACCCCAACGAGGAACTGCCCGCCGGCCGCCCGCTCAAGACCTCGCCCGTGCACGACACCCTCGCCGCCGAGGGCGCGCGCTTCGGCGTCAGCTGGGGCATGGAGACGCCGCAGTATTTCGTCACCGGCGACGCAGGCGCAGCCGCCGCCTTCGTCGAGACCCCGACCATGCGCCGCTCCAACGCCCACGGCTTCGTCGCCGACGAAGTGCGCGCGGTGCGCGAGGCGGCGGGCATGTTCGATGCCTCGGTGTACGCGCGCTACGAAGTGAGCGGCCCGGGCGCCGAGGCCTGGCTCGACCGCGTGCTCGCCTGCAAGCTGCCCGCCGTCGGCCGTGTGCGCCTCGCGCCCATGCTGGGCCACGGCGGCAAGCTCATGGGCGATCTCACCGTGAGCCGCCTCGCCGCCGACCGCTTCTGGCTGATCGGCTCTTATTACCTGCAGGAGTGGCACGGCCGCTGGTTCCGCGACCTGCTGCCGACGAGCGGTGTCAC
>RFTM01000039.1 GCA_009923475.1 Gammaproteobacteria bacterium
ACCGCGATGACGAGCACCGCGACCACGCTCGCCAGCAGCACCCAGGGCTGCAGGCGCTCGAACTGCGCGGAGTTCTCGGCGGACAGCGACAGCCCCACCAGCGCCGCGAGCGCCACCAGCGCCCACAGCGCCAGCAGCGCGAGGGTGCGCGCGCGCTTCAGCGGGGCAGCGACCACGTGTACCACTCGCTCTCGAGCTGCCAGTCGTCGGACCAGAACATCAGCACCCGCAGCGCGTCGGTGAGGCGGCCGCGGCGCACCATGGCGCGCAGGTTCACCTGGCAGTCGCCCGGCGGCGCCTGCGCGACCACCATGATCGGCCAGCCCTGCACCTTGCCGAGGTCGGCGAGCGCCTCGTCGAGCGTGGCGAACGAGCGCTCCTCGCCCGTCGACGGGATGTCGCGCACCACGTAACGCTCGCTCACGGAGTGGTAGCTCAGCTCGCGGCTGAGCGCGACCGCGACCACCTGCGCGTCCATCCAGTAGCGGCGTTCGCGCGTGACGGTGAGGTCGAGGTCGTAGGCGAGCGTGACGCCGTCGCGCAAGGCGGCGGCGGTCTCTTCGGTGGCGGGATAATGGATCTCGGCGTTGAGCTGGTAGACGCCGCCCACCAGCGACACGAAGGCCGAACGCACTTCAGGCACCCCGGCGAGCGCCTCGGCGCGCGCCGGCAGGGGCGCGCAGCAGGCCAGCACGGCGGCCAGCCAGGCCACCGCCGCCGCGAGCGCACCGGCGCCACGCCGGCCTTCACGCCTGTGCAGGATCCTCATGCGCTGTCCCCCCGACCGAGACAAGCATAATAGAAGCCGTCGCTGCCCGCTTCCGCGCCCGGCAGCAGCTGCACGCCGATCGGCAGCCGAAGCGCGCCCGGCGGGAAGGCGACCTGCGCCGGCCACGGCAGCGCCCGCGCCGCCGGTTCGCGGGCGAGGAACTCCGCCACCACCGCCTCGTTCTCGCGCGGCAGCAACGAGCAGGTGGCATAGACGAGACGCCCGCCGGGCGCGAGCAGCGCGAAGCAGCGCTCGAGCAGCCGGGCCTGGGTGCGCGCGAAGGCCTCGATGTCCTCGGCGCGGCGCAGCAGCTTGATGTCCGGATGGCGGCGGATCACGCCCGTGGAGGAACACGGCGCATCGACGAGGATGCGCTCGAAGGGCGGTTCGTCGCCGAGCGCGCCGGGCTGCGACAGGTCGGCGACGCGCAGCCGCGCGCTGGCGCCGATGCGCTCCAGCGTCGAGGCGACCATCGCGAGGCGCGCGCCGTCGATGTCGACCGCGAGCAGGTCGGCCGGGGGCACGGGCCCCTGCAGCAGGTGCGCGGTCTTGCCGCCGGGCGCGGCGCAGGCGTCGAGCACGCGCTGTCCCGGCTGCAGGTCGAGCAGCGGCGCGGCGAGCTGGGCGCCCGAGTCCTGCACGGACACGCGCCCCTCGCGGAAACCCGGCAACGCGGTGACCGGCGCCGAGGTCTCGAGCACCACCGCCTCCGGCGCCCATCCGACGGCATGCGCCGGCCGTCCCGCGGCGGCGAGTCCGGCGAGATAGGCCGCGCGGTCGCCGACCACGCGCAGCGTCATCGGCGGGTGGACGTTCAGCGCATCCAGCACGGCATCCGCCTGCGCCGGCCAGGCCTGCCGCACGGCCTCGACCAGCCACGCCGGTTGCGCGGTGCGCACCGCGGGATCGCGGTCGAGCGCCGCGAAGATGTCGCCGCGCTCGCGCACGAACCGGCGCAGCACCGCGTTCACGAGGCCCGCGGCGCGCTCGAGACCGAGCACGCGGGCCGCATCGACGGCAAGGTGCACGCAGACCTCGGGCGCGGCGCGCGAGTGCTCGATCTGGTGGGCCGCAGCGACCAGCAGCGCGCGCAACGGCGGCGCGAGCTCTTCGGCCGGCCGCGCGACCAGCCCCGCGACCGCGGGCGCGAGCCGCAGGTACCAGCGCAGCGTGCCGAGCGTGATGGCGCGCACCGCGGCGCGGTCCGGCCGCTGTTCGGCGGCCGCCAGAGCGACGTCGGCGGAGCGCCCGTCGTGCGCCACGGCGGACACCGCACCTGCTCGCCCTGCAGCGTGGTCTCGGCCACGGGCCAGGGACGCAGCGCGCGCACCCGGCGCGCGATCGAGACGGCGTCCTCGCGCCAATCGATGCGCGCCTCGGCCTTGTCGAGCTTGGCGGCGTAGGTGACGCCGGTCGCGGGCTGCGGCCGCGGCGCGCTCGCGCCGGACGCGAGACCGTCCAGCGCCTCGAGCAGCGCCTCGGCGCCGAGCGCGGCGAGCCGCGCATGCAGCGTCGCGGAGTCGTCGTCGGGCCCGATCGCGACGCGCCGCTCGAGCAGCACCGGGCCGGTGTCGAGGCCCGCATCCATCCGCATGATGGCGACGCCCGTCTCGGCGTCGCCGGCGAGCAGCGCGCGCTGGATCGGCGCCGCGCCGCGCCAACGCGGCAGCAGCGAGGCGTGGATGTTGAGGCAGCCGAGGCGCGGCACCGCGAGCGCCTCGGGCGGCAGGATGAGGCCGTAGGCGACCACCACCATCGCGTCCGGCCGCCACTCGACCAGCGGCGCGCGCCCCTCGGCGGTGCGCAGCGTGGCCGGCTGCGCCACCGGCAGGCCGCGCGCCAGCGCGAATTCTTTGACCGCGCCGTGCGCCACGCGACGGCCGCGCCCGGCGGGGCGGTCGGGCTGGGTGAGCACGCCCACCACCTCATGGCGCGAAGCGACCAGCGCCGCGAGCGGCGGCACGGCGAACTCCGGTGTGCCGGCGAAGACGATGCGCATGGGGATGGGGGTCCTGTGGCGGGACGACGGTGGCGGTGGCGACGGCGATGGCGGCGTGCGACGCGGATGCGGCGCCGCGGCTCAGCGCGTGAGCGCGGCCCCGGCCGGCGTCCGGCCCGCGGCCGGGCGGTCGCGCCGCTCCTTCTCGAGCTTGCGACGGATGCGGTCGCGCTTGAGCGACGAGAGGTAGTCGACGAACAGCTTGCCGTCGAGGTGGTCCATCTCGTGCTGCAGGCAGACGGCGCGTATGCCGTCGAGCTCGCGCTCGAAGACCTTGCCGTCGCGGTCCTGGGCGCGCACGCGGATGCGCTGCGCGCGCTCCACCTCGTCGTAGATGCCGGGCACCGACAGGCAGCCCTCTTCCATCACGCCGATCTCCTCGCGGGCGACGACCTCGGGGTTGATGAACACCAGCGGCTCGCTGCGGTCGTTCGAGACGTCCATCACCAGCAGGCGCCGGTGCACGTCGACCTGCGAGGCGGCGAGCCCGATGCCGGGCGCCGCGTACATCGTCTCGAACATGTCGTCGATGAGGCGCGACAGGGCGGCGTCGAAGACGGTGACCGGCGCGGCGCGGGTGCGCAGCCGCGGGTCGGGGAACTCCAGGATCTCGAGCAGGGGCATCGGCAGGGCCTCGCAAGGTATTTCGTGGCGCAAAGTATACCAACGCCCCCGTGCGCCCCCGTGCAAATCAGCACGAACGCACCCGATTCTCGCGCTCGCGCCCCGGGGCCGGCGACCTATGCTGCGGACCATGGACCTCCCGCCGGATCCCCCGCCCACATCCGATGCCTCGGCGGATGCCCTGGAAGACCTCTGCGCCCTCGCCTGCGCCAGCGGTCTCGGCGCCGCGGCCTGGTGCGCCGCGGTCGAAAAGGCGGGCTCAGCGGCCGGCGTGCTGAGGCTCGGCGCCGCCGACCTCGCCGCCCTCGGTTGGCGGTCCAACGCGGTGCGCGGCCTGTTGCAGCGCGACCCCGCAGAGGTCGAGTGCATGGCGGCGACGGTGCAGCGGCTCGGCCTCACGCTGCTGCCCGCGCACCATCCGGGCTTTCCGCCGCAACTCCTCCCCCTCGCCGACGCGCCGGCGCTGCTGTTCGTGCGCGGCAGCGTCGCCGCGCTCGCCGCACCGCAGATCGCCGTGGTCGGCAGCCGCCACCCCACCGCCCTCGGCCGCGCCACCGCCCGCGAGTTCGCCTACCACTTCGCCGCGCAGGGCCTCGCCGTCACCAGCGGCCTCGCGGTCGGCATCGACGGCGCCAGCCACGAGGGCGCGCTCGCGGCGCAGGGCCTCACCGTCGCGGTCTGCGGCACCGGCCTCGACCAGTGCTATCCCTCCATCCATGCGGCGCTCGCCGAACGCATCGTCGCCGAGGGCGGCGCCCTGGTCAGCGAGCTGCCGCCCGGTGCGCCGCCGCGGGCCCCTCATTTCCCGCAACGGAATCGCATCATCAGCGGCCTGTCGCTGGGCGTGCTGGTGGTCGAGGCCGCCCTGCGCAGCGGTTCGCTGATCACCGCCCGGTTCGCCGCCAACCAAGGCCGCAGCGTGCTCGCCATCCCGGGCTCTATCCATTCCGCGCATTCCCGCGGTTGCCACAAGTTGCTGCGCGACGGCGCCGCCCTGGTCGAAAGCGCCGACGACGTTCTGGCAGAGATCAATTTCATCCCTACAAATCAATGGGTTATGAACCTTGTGACGGGCTCCGACCCCGGGGTGAAGGGGGGGCTGCGGTTGGACAACCCCGCCGAAATGCTGTTAGATGCCCTCGGCTTCGAGCCTACGAGCGCGGATGCGCTCATCGCGAGCACCGGCCTCTCCAGCACCTCTGTAGCGTCCCTGCTCCTGGCCCTCGAACTCGAGGGGCGCATCGCGTCGGACGCTTCCGGCCGGTATTTCCGGCCCTTGGCGTCCGGCCCCGTGCGCGATGCGCGTCTTCACCGAGCAGGAGCGCCAGCACCTGCCGGCCGACTGCCGCGGCTACCTGCTCGCGCTCGAGCGCACCGGCATCCTCTCGGCGCAGCAGCGCGAGATCGTCATCGACCGCCTGCTCGCGCTCGACACCGACGAGCTCGACGTCGACCGGCTCAAGTGGGTCACGCTGATGGTGCTGTCCAGCCAGCCCGGCGAGGAAGACGCCTGCGCCCGCATGGAAGACCTGCTGTTCGACCTGCCGCCGGAGCGGCCGCACTGAGCGGCGCGCCCCATGGCTGACAACCTCGTCATCGTCGAATCGCCGGCGAAAGCCAAGACCATCAAGAAGTACCTCGGCAAGGACTTCGAGGTGCTGGCGTCCTACGGCCACGTGCGCGACCTCGTCCCCAAGGAGGGCGCCGTCGACCCCGCGCACCGCTTCGCGATGAAGTACGACATCATCGAGCGCAACGAGAAGCACGTCGACGCCATCTCGCGCGCGCTGCGCAAGGCCAAGTCGCTGTACCTCGCCACCGACCCGGACCGCGAGGGCGAGGCCATCTCCTGGCACCTGCGCGAGCTGCTCGAGGCGCGCGGCGACCTCGCCGGCAAGGACGTGCACCGCGTCGAGTTCTTCGAGATCACCCGCAACGCCGTGCGGCAGGCCATCGAGCAGCCGCGCGAGCTGTCGCTCGACCTCGTCAACGCGCAGCAGGCGCGGCGCGCCCTCGACTACCTCGTCGGCTTCAACCTCTCGCCGCTCCTCTGGAAGAAGGTGCGGCGCGGGCTCTCCGCCGGCCGCGTGCAGAGCCCCGCGCTGCGCATGATCTGCGAGCGCGAAGCCGAGATCCAGGCGTTCGTGCCGCGCGAGTACTGGACCCTCGACGCCGAGGGCGAGGCGAAGGGCGCGCAGGGGCCGCAGGCCTTCCCGCTGCGCCTCGTCGAGTTCGAAGGCCGCAAGGTCGAGCAGTTCAGCTTCACCGACGCCGAGCGCGCGCGCACCGTCGAGCAGGCGCTCAGCGCCGCCACGGGCGCGGGCACGGCGACCGCCGAGCAGCGCCTCGCGCCGCCGGGCACGCTGCGCGTGCTCGCCGTCGACCGCAAGCAGCGCAACCGCAACCCCGCGCCGCCGTTCACCACCTCCACGCTGCAGCAGGAGGCCGCGCGCAAGCTCGGCTACGGCGCGCAGCGCACCATGCGCCTCGCGCAGCAGCTCTACGAGGGCGTCGACTACGGCGAGGGCGCGGTGGGCCTCATCACCTACATGCGCACCGACGCCGTGAACCTCGCCAACGAGGCCATCGGCGAGATCCGCCAGGTCATCGGCCGGCTGTACGGCGCCGAGTCGGTGCCCGAGAGCCCGCGCTACTACAAGAACAAGTCGCGCAACGCGCAGGAGGCCCACGAGGCCATCCGCCCGACCTCGGCCGCGGTGCTGCCGCAGATGCTCGAGGGCCGCATCGACGCCGACCTGCACCGCCTCTACACGCTCATCTGGAAGCGCGCGGTCGCCTGCCAGATGACCCACGCCGTGTTCGACACCGTCGCCATCGACCTGCTGGCCGGCGCCGACGGCCCGCGCCGCCACCTGCTGCGCGCCAACGGCTCCACGCTCGTCACGCCGGGCTTCATCGCCGTCTACCTCGAGGGCGTCGACGACGCGGCCGAGGACGACGACGACCGCATCCTGCCGCCGCTCGCGGAGGGCGACGCCGTGCAGCTCGTGCGCCTGCGCGGTTCGCAGCACTTCACCGAGCCGCCGCCGCGCTTCTCCGAAGCGTCGCTCGTCAAGGCCCTCGAAGAGCACGGCATCGGACGGCCGTCCACCTACGCCTCCATCATCACGACGCTCAAGGACCGCGAGTACGTCGACATGGACGGCCGCCGGTTCATCCCCACGGACGTCGGCAAGATCGTCAACAATTTCCTGAGCGCCCACTTCGGCCGCTACTTCGACTACGGCTTCACGGCCGCCATGGAGGACGAGCTCGACGCCGTCTCGCGCGGCGAGGAACAGTGGACCGATCCGCTGCAGAAGTTCTGGCAGCCCTTCAAGGACCAGGTCGACAACGTCGAGAAGAACGTCTCGCGCGACGAGGCCGCGCAGTCGCGCGAGCTCGGCATCGACGCCGCGACCGGCAAGCCGATCTCGGTGCGCATGGGCCGCTTCGGGCCGTTCGTGCAGATCGGCACCCGCGACGACGCCGACAAGCCGCGTTTCGCCGGGCTGCGGCCCGGCCAGAAGATGGACACCATCAAGCTCGACGAGGCGCTGCAGCTCTTCCAGCTGCCGCGCAAGCTCGGCGTGAACGCCGAGGGCGAGCCGCTGGAGGCCAACATCGGCCGCTTCGGCCCCTACATCAAGTACGGCGCCAAATACGCCTCGCTCAAGGCCGAGGACGACCCCTACACCATCACCCTGGAGCGCGCCTGCGAGGTCGTCGCCGCCAAGAAGCTCGCCGACGCCAACCGCATCATCCAGGACTTCGGCATCGACGACATCCAGGTGCTGAACGGCCGCTACGGCCCCTACATCACCGACAAGGCGCGCAACGCCCGCATCCCCAAGGACCGCGACCCCAAGACGCTGACCCTCGACGAATGCCGCGCGCTGCTGGCCGCGGCGCCGCAACGCCCGGGGCGTGGCCGCTTCGGCCGCGGCGCCAAGGCGGCTGCCAAGCCCGCGGCCAAGGGCGGCGGCAAGGCCGGCGGCAAGGGCGGGTCCAAGACCGCGGCGACGGCGACCGCTCCGGCCGCCGGCACCGGCGACGGCGTCGCCGAGCCGGCGCCCAAGGCCAAGACGAAAGCCAAGGCGAAGGCCAAGAAGACCGCCGCCAAGAAGAAAGCGCCCGCCCGCAAGAAGGCCGCGACCCCCGACACGCCCGCCGACTGACGCCCCGACCCGCCGGCGCGCCGACAGGCACGGGCCGGCCCGGATAGGCACTAGAATCGGCGCGTGAAATACCGCCACGCCTTCCACGCCGGCAACTTCGCCGACGTGCACAAGCACGTGACCCTGAACGCGCTGCTGCGCGCGCTCGCGCGCAAGGACAAGGGCTTCCTGCTGCTCGACACCCACGCCGGCCGCGGCGGTTACGACCTCTCGAGCAGCGAGGCGCATCGGGGCCACGAGGCCGAGCACGGCATCGAGCGCCTGATCGACGTCACGCCGCCCGCTGCCGGCTGGCCCGCCGAGATCTCCGACTACCTCACCGCCGTGCAGACGCTGCGCCGCGAGCGCCATGACCGCGCCGCGTATCCCGGTTCGCCGCTGCTGGCGCTGCTGGCGCTGCGCGCGCAGGACCGCGCCGTGTTCATCGAGAGCCAGCCGGGCGAGCATGCGGCGCTGCGCGAGGCCGTGTCCGAGTTCGCGCGCTACGCGCCGGCGTCGCTCGCCGCCCCGCGGCGGGCCGCGGTCGACCGCGCGACCCTCGAGTGCGCCGACGGCTACGGACGGATCGCCGCTTGGCTGCCGCCGATCGAGCGGCGCGCGTTGGTGCTCATCGACCCGCCCTACGAAGACGCCGTCGGCGACCAGCGCGCGCTCGCGCAGGCGCTCGACACCGTGCTCGCGCGCCTGCCCTCGGCCGTGGTCGCGGTCTGGTACCCCATCAAGGACCAGCGCGCGACCGACGCATGGATCCAGCGCCTCACCGCGCGCCTGCCCGCGCCGCCCGACGCCGCCACCATGCCGTGGCTGGTCGGCGAGCTCTGCGTGCACCCGCCCGACAGCCGCGTCGGCCTCAACGGCTCGGGGATGCTGGTGCTGAACCCGCCCTGGCGCATCGCCGAGCGCATGCGCGAGTGGCTGCCCGTCCTGCACCACGCGCTCGACCCGCTCGGGCGAGGCGGCTGGACGGTGCGCGAGGGCGCGGCATGAGCGCCGCGCCGCGCGATGCATCGACGGCGGGACCGCCGCCCGACCGCTACGCCGTGATCGGCCACCCCATCGCGCACAGCCGCTCGCCGCGCATCCACGCGGCCTTCGCCGCCGCCGCGGGCGAGCGGCTCGAGTACGGCCGCATCGACGCCCCGCCCGAGGGGTTCGCGCGCGCGGTGCATGATTTCTTTGAAGGCGGCGGACGCGGGCTCAACGTCACGCTGCCGCACAAGGAGGCCGCCGCCCGGCTCGCCGACCGGCTCACCCCGCGCGCCCGCCTCGCCGGCGCCGTCAACACGCTCGCGCGGCAGGCCGACGGCTCGCTGCTCGGCGACAACACCGACGGCGCCGGGTTGATGGCCGACCTCGCGCGGCTCGGCATCCGGGTCATGGGCGCACGCGTGCTGGTGCTCGGCGCCGGCGGCGCCACCCGCGGCATCCTCGGGCCGCTGCTCGAAGCGGGGCCCGCGCTGCTCGTCATCGCCAACCGCACCGCCTCGCGCGCAGCGGCGTTGGCGACGGAGTCCGGCGCCCGGGTGCACGGCTGCGGCTACGACGCGCTCGCGCCCTTCCTCGCCGCAGGCCCCTTCGACCTCATCCTCCACGCCACCGCGCTCGGCCTGCAGGGCGAGGCGCCGCCGCTGCCGCAGGGCACCGCCGGGCCCTCGAGCGTGGCCTACGACCTCGGTTACGGGGCGGGCGACACGCCGTTCGTGCGCTGGGCTCGCGCGCAGGGTGTCACACGCGCTGAACAAGGCCTTGGCATGCTCATCGAGCAGGCCGCTGAAGCGTTCTTCCTCTGGCGCGGCGTCCGCCCGGACACCGCCGCGCTGCACCGCACGGAGCTCCCATGAACATCGACCGCCGCAGTCTCGTCAAAGCCGGCCTCTACGGTCTCGGCGCCCTCGCCCTGCCGGGCGTCGCCTCCGTGCTGCACGCGCGCGGTTTCACCCACGGCGTGGCGAGCGGCGAGCCGGGCCCGCGCCGCATGCTGCTCTGGACGCGCTATGCCTCCGGGTCGGGCGCGCGGCTGCGCGTCGAGGTCGCCGCCGACACCATGTTCACGCGCATCGTCGCCGGCGGCGAGGCCTACGCAGACCCCGACCGCGACCACACCGCGCGCCTCGTCGTCGAGGGCCTCGCGCCCGGCCGCTGGCACTACTACCGCTTCATCGCGCCCGACGGCGCGATCAGCCCCGTGGGCCGCACGCGCACGCTGCCCGAGGGCGAGGTGTCGCGCTTCGGCATCGGCCTCTTCACGTGCTCGAACCTCGGTTTCGGCTGGTTCAACGCCTACGCCCACGCCTGCGCGCGCAGCGACCTCGACCTCGTGGTGCACGTCGGC
>RFTM01000381.1 GCA_009923475.1 Gammaproteobacteria bacterium
TGGCGGCGCGGACATCCTCGGCGGTCACGCCGTCGCGCGCGATGAGCTGCGCCAGTCCGACGGTGGCGACGACCTGGCCGAGGCTGGCGGCGCCCTGCACCGAATCGACCAGCACGCTGCGCACCGTGAGGTCCCCGGCGCCGACGCCGGTCTTGCCTTGCAGCGTGAGGTCGGTGTCCTTGGTGAGCGCCTGCCCGGTGCAGACGCCGTTCGACAGCGTGCCGAGGCAGACGCGGCCGCCGCTCGAGGCGAGCCGCACGGACTGCGGCGACCCGCCGATCTTGGCGGCCCCGATGCCGAGGTCGGCGACGCTGCTGACCTTCAAGGCACGGCGCGCGGTGAGGATGCCGGTGGACACGGTGCCGTCACCCGCGGTCGCCGCCAGGTCGACATCGCGCTGTGCCCTGACATCGCCGAGCGCCAACCCCGCGCCGGCGATCACGGCGTCATGGTCGCCGGTGGCGTTGCCGGCGGTCACGGCGCCCGCCGTGGTGTCGACGATGCCCGCATCGGATCGGATCTCGACGCGTCCGGCATCGGCGGTGACGGCCCCGCCCGTGGTGACGCCGTCGCGACCCGCCATCAAGACCTCGCCGAAGCTGGCCGACACCGAGCCTGTCGTCAGCGTGCGGCCGCTGCCGCCGGTGCCGTCGAAACCGGCTCCGAGGCAGACCGCCTTGCCGTCGCAGGCGTCGCCGGCGCTCGCCGTGCCGCCGGCGCTGACATCGCCGACCTCGACGCTGCCGCGTCCGGCGCTGACGTTGACCTGCGTCGTCGCGGTGAGCGCGCCGGCCTTGACGCCCTCGCGGCCCTCGACCGAGACGCGGCCCGAGCGCGCCGTCACGTCACCGGCCGCGAAGCCGCCAGCCTCCGTCTCCACACCGATCCTGACCGCGCCGGCCGCGGCGCGGACGTCGGCATCGCCGGCGGTGACCGTGGCCAAAGATATCAAGGCGCCCCCGGCGGTCTCGACCTTCAGCGTGCCCCCCACCTCGGGATCGTCGCCCAGCGACTCCACCGTGCCCGCCACGATCGAGCCCGACTTCGAGCGCAGTTCCACCTCGGCGACCTGCGGCGCCGGCGCATCGACCCGCGCCTGCGAGACATCGCCGGCCTCGATGCCGTCGCGACCGAGCAGCAGCACGGTGCCGTCGCGCGCCGTGACGTTGCCGACGCTCGCGGTGAAGCTGCCCTCGCCGTCGGACCAGGGGTCCGAGCCGGCGGGCGGATCGAGCTTCGCGCCCGCCTGGATGTCGACGACCTTGCCCTCCACGTCGCCGGCGACCACGCCGCCCGCGGCCGCGCGCAACCGCGCCTCGCGGCCGGCGATGACGCTGCCGACCTCGATGCCGAGCTGGCCCTGCAGGTCCACGAAACCGGCGAAGTCGAGGTCGGACACGATGCACTCGTCGCCGTCGGTCGATCCGACGCAGAGCTTGCCGCCGGTCGAGACCAGGCGCAGGTTGTCGGGCAGGGCCGAGGGGTTCAGCTTGTCGAGCGGATCGAACTCGAGCTTCGCGGCGCTGGTGATCGACACCGTGCTGTTGGGCGCGAAGGCCGAGATGCGCCCGAAGCTGAACATCGCCGGGTCGGGCGCGCGCGACAGCAGCGTGAGCGCATGGTCGCCTTCGTCGTCCACGAGCCCGGTGAGGTTCAGGTCGCCGACCGAGATGCCACGGCCCTTGAGCGAGATGTTGCCCGCCGAGACATTGCCCGGCAGCGGCTCGCCCTCGCCGGTGCGGTTCGTGTCGATGATGGTCAGCATGCCGCGCACGTCGACATCGACGTCCGTGCCGTTGCCGCCGAAGATGCCGCCGAGCGTGAAGTCGTTGGTCGCGTCCGCCGCAGTGCCGACCACGATGCGCGCCGGGTCGTCGGAGTAGCCGCCGTTGAGCCCGCCCGACTGCGGGTCGATCAACGCGTTGCGCAGCACCATCTGCCGCAACGGCCCCTGTCCGCCCGGGCGTGACGTCTGGTACGACACCAGCGCGAGCTCGGCGCCCGCGAGGAAGGACTCCTCGAGGCGCAGCAGCCGTTTGGCGTAGACCGTCGGCCGCTTGCCGCTGCCGGCCTGCAGCCGCAGGTTGACGCGCGCGGCGGCGAAAGGATCCGACGACCGATAGGTCACGCCGTCCTGGAAGCAGCTGCCGTCGAAAGTGACGCAGATGTCGCGGCCCCGCAGGCCGGCAGCGGCAAGCGGCCGACGGTCTACGCCAAACGGCTGCTGCGCCTCGAGGAGTCCTTCCTCGCGGGCGCC
>RFTM01000382.1 GCA_009923475.1 Gammaproteobacteria bacterium
TCGCCACCCTGGTCCCGCCCTACGGCTCGGTGTTCTGCCACGAGCAGGCCCACATCGTCCGCGACGAGTGCGGCGCGCCGGAGTTCATGTCCGGCGGCGGCGAGGGGAAGGGGAAGCGCGCGACGCGGTCGACGCCTTCGTCGCCAGGCACCGCCGATGGATCGAATCACGCGTCGCCGAACGGCTCGCCCACGCGCCCGCGCCGTTCCCGCCGCGCGACATCGAGCTCCATGCCTTCGGGCAACGATGGCGGCTGCACCTGGCGGGCGGCGCCGGCGCGCCGCGTGCCGATGCGCTGGCCCCCGGCCTGCTGTCGCTGCGCGGCACCGGTCCGCGCGCCGCGATCTCGGCGGCGTTGCGGGGATGGTTGAAGGATCATTGCCGCGAACCCATGCAGGCCCGCCTCGCCGAACTCGCGGCCCAGCACGGCTTCGCTTTCGGTCGGCTGCAGTTGCGGTTCCAGCGCACCCGTTGGGGCTCCTGCTCGAGGCGTGGCGCGATCAGCCTCAACGTCTGCGGCGCTTTCCAGCCCCAGCCGGTGCTCGATTACCTGATGCTGCATGAGCTCGCGCATACGCGGCACATGGACCACTCGGCGGCCTACTGGCAGGCGGTGGAATCGGTGTGCCCGGGATGGCGCGCGCTCGACCGCGAGCTGAGCCGCGGATGGCGTCATGTGCCGTCGTGGGTCTTCAGCTGACCTGGGCGCTCGAGCCGCGGCTTGTCTTGGCGCGCCGGTCGCGCCATCGATGCAGGCGCCAGCCGAGCAGCACGGCGAGCGCCGCCGCATAAAGCAGCGGCTCGCGGAGGTCCGCCTTCACCTGCCACGCGTAGTGCCACACGGCGAGGATGGCGATCGCATAGACGAGGCGGTGCAGGGTCTGCCATCGCCGTCCGAGCCTGCGCATCATGCGGTCGGTCGAGGTCAGCGCGAGCGGGAGCAGGCCGAGCAGCGCCGCGGCGCCGACCCAGATGTAGGGCCGCTTGACGAGTTCCTTGCCGAGCTCGGCGAGCGACAGGTCGAGCTCCAGCACCGCGTACACCGTGAAATGCAGCGCGGCGTAGGCGAACGCCCAGAGGCCCATCATGCGCCTCAACCGCAGCCAGCGCGCGTCGCCGCTGATGCTGCGCAGCGGCGAGACGAGCAGCGTGACGAGCAGCAGGTTGAGCGCGGTCTTGCCGGTGAAGTGCGTCATCTCGCGCACCGGGTTGGGGCCGAGGTCCGCTGCGGGCAGGCCCATGATCCCGGCCACGAGCCAGGCCAGCGGCAGCGCGGCGAGCGTGAACGCGAGCGCGCGCGGCGGCGGCGGCAGGCGCAGCCCGGTCATGCCGTCAGTAGGACCGCCGCAGGTCCATGCCGCGGTAGAGCGAGGCGACCTCGGCGGCGTAGCCGTTGAAGGGCAGGGTGTCGATGCGCGGCGCGAGGAAACCCGCGCCGATGCGGCGCTCCTTGGCCTGGCTCCAGCGCGGATGGTCGACCGAGGGGTTCACGTTGGCGAAGAACCCGTATTCCTCGGGGGCGGAGAGGTTCCAGCTGGTGCGCGGCTGGCGCTCGGTGAAGCGGATGCGGACGATGGACTTGATGCTCTTGAAGCCGTACTTCCAGGGCACGACGAGGCGCAGCGGCGCGCCGTTCTGGTTGGGCAACCAGCGCCCGTGTACGCCCACCGCGAGCAGCGTCAAGGGATGCATGGCCTCGTCGATGCGCAGGCCCTCCACGTACGGCCAGTCGAGCACGCGCGTGCGCTGCCCCGGCATCTGTCGCGGGTCGAGCAGCGTCGTGAACTCGACGAACTTCGCCTTGGAGGTGGGGCGGAAGCGTCGCAGCAGGTCGCCGAGCGGCAGGCCCAGCCAAGGCACGATCCGCGACCAGGCCTCGACGCAGCGGAACCGGTAGACGCGCTCCTCGAGCGCGTGCGGCTTGAGGATGTCTTCCAGCGTGTAGCGGCCCGTCACCTCGGCCTCGCCCGCGACCTCGACGGACCAGGGGCGGGTGCGCAGGCCCTGGGCGTTCTCGTAGGGGTCGCGCTTGTCGAGGCCGAACTCGTAGAAATTGTTGTAGGTGGTGATGTCTTCCCAGCTGTTCGGCGCCTCGGTCACCGACCACCGGGCATTGCGCTTGAAGGCGGGCACGGGGGGCACGGCCGACCCGGCGGTTTGGCGCGCCGATTGGGCGAGCGCGGGTTCGGCCATCGGCGACAGGCCGGCGGCGGCGGCCGACGCGGCGAGCACGCGCAGCACCCGGCGACGGCTGAA
>RFTM01000383.1 GCA_009923475.1 Gammaproteobacteria bacterium
GTCACCGGCGGCGCCGGCTACATCGGCAGCCACACCGTGCTGCAGCTGCGCGAGCGTGGCCTTGAGCAGCGCGTTGTAGAGCGGCCACCCGGACGCCTGGATGCCGTGCTGGTACCACAGGGCGCGCCAGTCGCGGCAGAAGCCCGACAGCACCCGGCGGTACTCGGCGACCGCGGCCGGGTCGTTCGCGGGCCGCGCGGCGATGTCGCGGAGCAGGTCGCCGACGAGGTGGTCGACCTCGCCTGGCGGCATCACGGGCTGTTGGCTGTAGCGTTCGGTGCGCAGCTGCACGCGCTTGCCTTCTTCGTAGGGGATGAAGCGCGGCTCCAGCGGTCGCCCGGCGCGCTCCGCCGCGATCGCCCGCGCGGCCATCTCCCAGAAGCGCGAGGACCCCGCCGTGTCGATGACGAGGTGGGTGCGCGGCCGCTGGCCGCCGTTGTGCACGCGATGCAGCCGCCAGGTGTCGAAGATCCAGCACTCGCCGGCCGCCATGTGGCGCTGCTCGCCGCCGCAGTGGAAGGCCACCTCGGGCTCGGTGACCACCGGCACGTGCACGCGCACGCGGTAGAACCAGTGGTGATGGACGTCGACATGCTCGCTCACCTCGCAGCCCGGCGCGAGGCGCATCAGCCGCGAGCGGCCGAACACCTCGTCGAAGCTCGCGATGACCTGTTGCAGGTAGGGCGAGCGCTCGAGGTGCGGCGTCGGGCGCATGTCGCCCGCGGCGTCGTCGTTGTCGCCGCCATCGGCGGAGATCAGCGGCAAGGCCGAGTTGCCGTTGGTCTTGTCGGGGTGCAGGCGCCAGGGCGCGGTCTCGAGCAGCGCGAGCTCGTGCGCGAGCCTCGCGGCGTCGAACCGCAGCGGCAACTGGATGAACGGCGCGTCGAGCTTCATGTCGGTCCCCTATGGCGGACTTATACCGCAGAGCCGGACCCGCCGGGCGGGTCCGTGCGCAGCGGCGGGGTGTCGGGATCGAGCGCAGCGTTGAGCGCCTCGATGAGCGGCGCGACCTGCGGCCACACGCGCTGCAGCGCCTCGCCATGCTGTCGCCATTTGTCCGGGCGCGGCGCGTCCAGCGTGTGCACGGAGAGCGGCAGCGGCTCTGCGAGGGAGCGGGCGAAACCCTCGTCCATCGGGACACCGATGAAACGGAGCAGCTTGTCGGCCAACGCCCGCGGCGCCTCGAGAAGTTCCGCGGCGTTGACGGTGCAACGGCGGTCGCGCGGGATCGCGGCGAGGTCGTCGAGGATGTGCTGCTGCGCCGATCGCCACTGGAAAGCGGCCACTTCCTCGAGGGGCCGGTCGAGCCGCGCGCGCCAACCCGGCGGCAACAGCAAGGACCAGGGTCCGTTCACGGTGGTGATGGACGGATAGGTGACGAACCGTCCGGACCGCCAGGCCTCCATGATGCTGGCGATGTTCTCTTTCGGGTCGCGCACGAGGTGGACGAACAGCGCATCCGGGAACAACGCGGCGAGGAAGGGGATCCGCAGCGCGTTCTTCGGGGTCTTCTCGAGCAGGCGCACGGTGGCGTCCGGCGCGGGGCGCGCGCCATCGCGGTCGCGCAGCCGCCGCGCGAACGCGGTGCGCAGGGCCTCGCCGAGCGCGGCGCCGCGATCGCCTTGCAGCGGCTCGGCGGTGAGGCGGTTGGAGTCGGCGAGCGCCATCGGGTCGAGCGGCGGGAACTGCTCGAAGAGCCGGTGGCTCTCGTGGCCGATGGACCAGAGGTGCGCGCTGCGGGACAAGGTCTCGAACAGCAGCGTGCTGCAGGAGCGAGGTGCGCCCATCAGGAACACGGGACGGTCGAGGCGCAGGGGCATGCGGATCCGGCGGTGGTGCGACGCCGGGATTTTACCGCGCTCCGGCGCGGCCCGTCGCCGGGCGGCGTGGGCCTGCGTGCTACATTGGCGCATGACCTCGACGCCCGACGGGCAACCCTTCGCGCGCCTGTCCCCCGACGAGGTGCTGGCCGCCGCCGAGCGCCTCGGCATCGACTGCGACGGGCGGCTGTTCGCCCTCAACTCCTACGAGAACCGGGTCTACCAGCTGGGCTCGTCCTCGCACGGCATGTTGGTCCTCAAGTTCTATCGCCCCGGACGCTGGAGCGACGCGCAGATCCTCGAGGAGCACACCTTCACCCTGGAGATGGGCTTCCGGGTGGATGCCCTCGGGGCCGTGATGCTGGCGCTGGTCACCACCATCGCCCTGCTGGTGATGGTGTATTCCGATGGCTACATGGCCCACGACAAGGGCTA
>RFTM01000384.1 GCA_009923475.1 Gammaproteobacteria bacterium
TGGCGGCGCGGCGGTCCGGACGGCGAGATCTCGCGCCAGCGCCTGTGGTCGTTCCGCCGCGATGCGGCGGGCCGGATGGTGATGGATTTCTTCGCGTTCCGTGACGGCGCGCCTTATGCGGGGCAGGGCGGTTCGCCGCGGCCTTTCGAGGCCGTCACGCTCGACCTGCTGCGGGCTTATCCGCCGGGTTGCGAGCTCGATTTCGCGACGCAGGGCGACGGTTTCTTCGGCGCGGTGGCTCCGGAGCGCTGCTCCATCGTCGCCGCCTCGGGACGGCGCATGGGCATCCTCGCCGAGATCGACCTTCGTTCCAGGGGGCAGCTCGGTTACCGCGAATACGGTCGGCTCGAGGACGGCCGCTATGCCTTCCGCGTGCCGCCGACCGGGCCCTATCGCTTCGTGCGCCTCGCGTCGACGCGTTAAAATCGCCGCATGAACACCCCGCGTCTGATCTGCCTCGCGGCGCTGGCCGCGACCCTCGCCGGCTGCGCCGCATCCCCCGTCCGCACGACCACCGCCTCCAAGGCATCGCCCGCTGCCGATGCCGACGCGCGCGCGACGGCCTTCTTCGAGCGCGCCTTCGACGAGCGCGTCGCGGCAAGCCCGGAATACGCCGCCCAATTGGGTCTGCGCCAGCGCTACGGCGAATGGACGCCGATGACGGAAGCCGAGCGCGCGGCGAGCCTCGCGCGCACGCAGCGCCAGCTCGCCGAGCTGGGGCGCGACATCGACCGCACGGCGCTGTCGCCGCAAGGGAAGCTGTCGTACGACATCTTCACCACCAGCGGCAAGCGCTCCATCGCCGGCGCCGAGTGGCGCTACCACGGCTACATCTTCGACCAGATGAACGGCCTGCAATCGCGCATCCCGGCCTTCCTCATCAACACCCACCGCGTCGAGACGGTGGCCGACGCCGAGGCTTATGTGTCGCGCCTGCAGGGCGTCGCCGAGCGCGTCGACCAGGCGATCGCGATGGCGACAGAGTCCGAGCGTCGCGGCATCCTGCCGCCGAAGTTCGTCTTCCCCTATGTCGTCTCCGACGCGCGCAATGTCATCACCGGCGCGCCGTTCGGCGACGCTGCCGGCGCCGCGGTCTCGGACAGCCCGCTGTGGGCCGACTTCAAGGCGAAGGTGGGCGCGCTGCAGGCCGACGACGCCACGCGCTCGCGCCTGCTCTCGGCAGGCGAGGCTGCGCTGCGCACATCCGTGGAGCCCGCGTATCGGCGCATCATCGCCTACGCCACGGGCGCCGGGCAGCGTGCGGGCACCGATGACGGCGTGTGGCGCCTGCCGGACGGCGCGCGCTACTACGACCACCTGCTCGCCAACTACACCACCACCTCGATGACCGCTGACGAGATCCACGCGCTGGGCCTCGGCGAGGTCGCGCGCATCGAGGGCGAGATGCGCGCGATCATGCAGCGCGTCGGCTTCAAGGGCAGCCTGCCGGAGTTCTTCGAGGCGGTGCGCAGGGACCCGCGCTTCTACTATCCCGATACGCCCGAGGGCAAGGCGGCCTATCTCGCCGATGCCACGCGGCTCATCGACGACATGCGTGCGCGCCTGCCGCAGCTCTTCCGCACGCTGCCCAAGGCGTCGATGATCGTGAAGGCGGTGGAGCCCTTCCGCGAGAGGTCGGCGGGCAAGGCGTTCTACACCTCGCCCTCAGCCGACGGCAAGCGCCCCGGCATCTACTACGCCAACCTCTACCGCATGGCCGACATGCCGAAGTACGAGATGGCGGCGCTGGCCTACCACGAGGGCATCCCGGGCCACCACATGCAGCTCGCCATCGCGGGCGAACTCGAAGAGCTGCCGCGGTTCCGCCGGTTCGGCGGCTTCACGGCGTACTCCGAGGGCTGGGGCCTCTACACCGAGCGGCTGCCCAAGGAGCTCGGCCTCTACGCCGACCCGTACGACGACTTCGGGCGGCTCACGATGGAGATGACGCGCGCGGTGCGCCTCGTCGTCGACACCGGCCTGCACGCCAAGCGCTGGACCCGCGAGCAGGTCATCCAGTACCACCTCGCGAAGCTGCCCATGACGCGCGACGCCGCCACCAAGGCGACCGAGCGCTACATCGTCATGCCGGGGCAGGCCACCGCCTACATGGTGGGCATGCTCAAGATCGTCGCGCTGCGCGAGAAGGCGAAGGCGGCGCTCGGGCCGCGCTTCGACATCCGCGACTTCCACGACGTGGTGCTGCGCTCGGGAGCGCTGCCCCTCGACCTGCTCGAGCAGCAGGTCGAT
>RFTM01000385.1 GCA_009923475.1 Gammaproteobacteria bacterium
GCCGAGGTGGTCAGCCACCAGCTGATGCTGCGCGCCGGGCTGATCCGCCGGCTCGCCGCCGGCATCTACACCTGGACGACGCTGGGCCTGCGCACGCTGCGCAAGGTCGAGGCGATCATCCGCGAGGAGATGGACCGCGCGGGCGCGCTCGAGGTGCTGATGCCCGCGGTGCAGCCCGCCGAACTCTGGCAGGAGTCCGGGCGATGGGACCAGTACGGGCCTGAGCTGCTGCGCCTGAAGGACCGGCACCAACGCGACTTCGTCATCGGGCCCACCCACGAAGAGGTGATCACCGACCTCGCCCGCCGCGAGCTCAAGAGCTACCGTCAGCTGCCGGCCAACTTCTACCAGATCCAGGTGAAGTTCCGCGACGAGATCCGGCCGCGTTTCGGCGTGATGCGCGGTCGCGAGTTCATCATGAAGGACGCGTATTCGTTCCACGCCACGCCCGAGTCGCTGCAAGAGGGCTACGACGCGATGCGCGCCGCCTACATCCGCATGTTCGAGCGCATGGGACTCGAGTTCCGTCCGGTCAAGGCCGACACCGGCTCGATCGGCGGCACGGCCTCCGAGGAGTTCCAGGTGCTGGCCGACTCGGGTGAGGACGCGATCGCGGTGTCCGACGGCCCGGACCAGTACGCCGCCAACCTCGAGCTCGCGCCCACGCTGCCGACGACGGCGCCGCGCGCGGCCCCGTCGGCGCCGCTCGCCAAGGTCGCGACCCCGGGTCAGCGCACCATCGCCGATGTCGCGGCCTTCCTCGGCGTGCCGGCGTCCCGCACGCTCAAGCTGCTGATGGTCGAGGGCGACCAGGGCGGCGTGGTGGCGCTGCTGGTGCGCGGCGACCATGAACTCAACGCCATCAAGGCGCAAAAACTGCCGGGCGTCGCCTCGCCGCTGCGCATGGCCGCACGCGAGGCGGTGTTGGAGGCGACGGGCTGCGAGCCGGGCTATCTCGGTCCGCTCGGGCTCAGCTGCCCCGTCTACGCCGACCACGCCGCGCTCGCGCTCGCCGACTTCGTCTGCGGCGCCAACGAGGTCGACATGCACCTGAGCGGCGTGAACTGGGGCCGCGACCTGCCCGAACCCGCGCCCGCCGACCTGCGCAACGTGGTCGAGGGCGACCCTAGCCCGGGCGGCGATGGCCGGCTCGTGATCCGCCGCGGCATCGAGGTGGGCCACATCTTCCAGCTCGGACGCAAGTACAGCGAGGCGATGCAGGCGAGCGTGCTCGACGAATCGGGCAAGCCGGTGACCATGTACATGGGCTGCTACGGCATCGGCGTGACGCGCATCGTCGCCGCCGCCATCGAGCAGAACCACGACGCGGCCGGCATCTGCTGGCCGGAGCCGCTCGCGCCCTTCGCGGTGGTGCTGGTGCCGCTCAACGCCGCCAAGGCGCCGCGCGTCGCCGAGGCGGCGGAGCGCCTTTACGCCGAGCTCACCGCGGCCGGCATCGAGACGCTGCTCGACGACCGTGACGCGCGGCCGGGCGTCAAGTTCGCGGATGCGGAGCTCATCGGGATCCCGCACCGCATCGTCGTGTCCGAGCGCGGGCTCGACGCGGGACGCCTCGAGTACCGGAATCGTCGCGCCACCGCCAACGAAGACTGGCCGGCCGACGAGGTCGTCACGCGCCTGCGCGCCCTCGTGGCGGCCGGGGCCGCGCGATGAGCGGCGCCACGGCGGGCGAAGCCGAGATCCTCGTCGTCTACTACTCGCGGCATGGCGCCACGGCGGAGCTCGCCCGGCAGGTCTGCCGGGGGATCGAGGGCGTCGCGGGCGCGCGCGCCACGCTGCGCACCGTGCCCGCGGTATCGGCCGAGAACGAGCGGCCGGTGCGCGCGGTGCCCGACGAAGGCGCCCCGTTCGCCACGCTGGACGACCTGCGCCGCTGCGACGGGCTGCTGCTCGGCAGCCCCACCCGCTTCGGCAACATGGCCGCCGCACTCAAATATTTCCTCGACGGCACCAGCGCGCTGTGGGCCGACGGCTCGCTCGCCGGCAAGCCCGCAGGCGTGTTCGGCGGCAGCAGCAGCCTGCACGGTGGTCAGGAAAGCACGCTGCTGTCGATGATGATTCCGCTGCTGCATCACGGCATGTTGATCACGGGCGTGCCCTACACCGAAACCGCACTCAGCGAGACGCGGAGCGGCGGCGGTCCGTACGGCGCCTCCCACTTCACTCCGCATGGCAGCGCGGTTGCGTTCACCGATCACGAGAAGCGCATCGCCCAAACACTCGGAGCG
>RFTM01000386.1 GCA_009923475.1 Gammaproteobacteria bacterium
GAACTTGCCGGAAGATTCAGCGCCGAGCTTGAACGTGCCGCGCAGCGGCGACTGCAGGTCGCCTTCCCACTTGGCGGTGAACGGGCCGGCGGCGAGGAAGGGCGTGGGCGCCTGGCCGGCGGGCACGTAGAGCGCGAGCAGGCGGCGCAGGGTCCGGTCGACCACCTCGACGCCGAGCTCCTCCTTGAGCAGGTACATCGCGAGTCCGCCCTTTTGGTAGTGGATGTAGCCCTGGTTCTCGACCCGCGCGAGCGGCAGTTCCTCGAGCCGCTCGCTGCCGCGCGCGCGCAGGTAGCGGTCGAGCTCGTACTTGAGGAACTTGCCGATCTGCTCGCGGCCGTAGACCTGCTCCATCACGCGCAGCGCGGAGTACTGGGCGAACGACTCGACCAGCAGGGTCGCACCCTGCTGGTAGGACGGCAGCAACTGGTGCGCCCACCACTGGTGCCCGACCTCGTGCGCGGTCACGTAGGTGACGAAGTCGATGTCATCGGGTCCCTTGCGGGACTGGATGAAGCCGATGCCCTCCGAGTACGGGATGGTGTTGGCGAAGGACTGCGCGAAGACCGCATAGGCCGGGAACTCGAGGATGCGCAGCTGCTTGAACTGGAACGGGCTGAAGGCCTGCGATAAGAGCTGCAGCGAGGTCTTCATCGCCTCCAGCATGCTGCGCACGTTGCGGTCGTGCGGCGGATGGTGGTAGACGGCGAGCTCGACGTCCCGCCACCGGTCGCGCGCTACGGCGTAGCGGGCCGACTGGATCGAGAAGAAGTTGTTGATCGGCGCGTCGGTCCGGTAGCGCACCGTCCGACGCCCGTCCCGCACTGTCTCCGACACGCGGTATCCCGGGGCGATCGCCAGCTGGTCGGCGTCCGTCGAGACCGTGATGTCGGCATCCACCCAGTCGCTGTCGCGGCGCAGCATGCTGGTCGCGCGCGCCGAATCGTCCTCGAGCTTCGGCGGCCTGGATTCGGGCGGCAGCCCGCGCTTGCGGCGCTCGGCCCGGTCGGACAGGTAGGCGTCGCGTTCCGGCCCCAGCGCCGGGGTGACGTCGAAGTTGTCGATGAAGGTGCCGTTGCCGACGATCCGCGTGTCCGCGCGGCGGTGCTTGAAGCCGCGCTCCTCGCGACGCAGGTCGAAGTCGAGCGTGCGTCGCTCCCCCGGCGCGAGCGGCGCATCGAACCGGAAGATGCGGTAGTTGAAACGCGGCCACTCGCGCGCGAGCGAGGCGCCCTGCACGGCGAGGCGGCGCACCGCGAGGTCGCGGGGGAGGCTGACGTGGACCTCGGCGAGGGGCGCGCCGCTGCGGTTCTCCAGCGTGTACCGGCCCCGCACGTCGGCGCGGCGCTGCTGCGGGTGGAGGTCGACCGCGAGCGTCACGTCGGTGATGCGCGGCTGCGGCAGCTTCTCGTAGCCCGACAGCGTCTTCTCCATGTCGGCCTGCCAGTCGCGGTCGTCCTCGGCGGTGCGGTACTCGTTGAGGACGTTGGTGTTGTACCAGATCCAGCCGCCGAGCCCGACCATGGAGACCAGCGCGATGGCGCCGAGCGCGCCCGCGCTCCCGGCGAGGCGCCGCGGAGCCTGCGCGAGACGCGTGCGCAGCGGATGGACGCTGCCGCGCCGCCAGAGCACGGCCGACGCCACCGCGAGCAGCAGGGCGAACGCCGCCCAATAGGCGCGGAACCACGCCGCGTGGGCCGCGAACACGCCCTGGCCGTTCATGTCCGACAGCGGCTCCCTCGGCGAGGCCCCGAAGAGGTACAGCGGGTGCTCGAAGCCCAGGCTGGAGAGGGTCGAGCGGGCGACGATGAACAGCATCATCGCCAGCCAGCCCATCGCCTTGTTGGGCGCCAGGGTCTGGACGAACACCGCCAGGATTGCGAGCAGCGTGACGTCGACCGTCGTCGGCAGCACGTACCAGAGCAGGTAGTGCGACACCTCAAGTTGGGTGTGGCCCTTGAGCAGTTGGGCCGCCATGGCCATCAGCACGCCGCCGAGGAGGGTGGTCAGCAGCACGAGCGAGATCGCCAGCATCTTGGGCAGGGCGAACGCCCAGTCGGGCGCCGGCGTCGCGTCGAGGATCTCGTGCATCCGCCGGTCGCGGCTGGACCAGACCAGCTCGCCGGCGTAGTAGATGGCGAACAGCACCGGGATGAGGTTGAAGGTGCCGGTGAGCACGTCGATCATCACCCGTGTCACCGGCAGGGTCGAGGTGCCGTACCACTCGTCGGCGTACCATAGGC
>RFTM01000387.1 GCA_009923475.1 Gammaproteobacteria bacterium
CATGTTAAAATTGAACTGAATCCTCAGGTACACACCCAGGAACCCTATCATGGCGACCAACAACATCGACTTCTCCGAGAACCACATGACGGGCGGCATGCCCCCCAAGGACTGCTACGCGCCCATGAAGGGGCGGGCTTTCCAGTGCCGCCTTGCCGCGCAGCGGCGCGCTGAAGACGCGATGCGGGAGTTATACCGTGATTGCCCCACGACGGGCGGCAGGCCCCCCAAGGACTGCTGCGCGCCCATGAAGCCCTTCAACCTTGCGGTTCGGCGCCGCAATGAGGCGAAGAGCAGCATCCACGAGCGTCGCGCCGCAGTCGGCATACGCCAAGGCGTGCCGCCGCTGCGTCTTGGCCCGCTGCTGCCGCGTGGCGGTGCCCGCCACGGTGCCCATGGTGGGCCGCGTGAGGCACAGCCGGCGCCCCCGGCGCCTCCGGTGTGCCTCAGCGCGGTCTCGGTGCCGGCGCTAGTGCCTGCGCCCGACCCGCGCTATATGACGCCGCCGCGGCGCTAAGGCGCCCACTCGGGCTGCCCACCCGGGCTGCCCACTCGGGCACGTGTTCTAGACACGGTGGCGGGCTCGCCCAAGCGAACCGCCTAGCCCTGGCCCCACTCAAGTGGGGGCCTTGTTTTCGCTCCGCCTGGGTGAGGCCGAGCGGGCTCCTTTTTACGTCGCGTCAATAGAGCGGGATGTCGGCCACTGTGTATAAAAACGTCAACTACCAGGGCGTCTACGCCCAGCTCCGCCCCGGCTTTTACAGCGGGCGCGACCTGGTGGGCTGCCCCCACCAGTCGACGAGCTGCGAGGACCTCGACAACGCGATCAACAGCATCCGCGTCGACCCGAACGTTATCGTCGCGTTCGCGGACAGCCATGCGATCTCTGCCAGCGGGGGCGGGGCCCGCGTGCTGATCGGCCCCGCCGAGGTTTCCGACCTGACTGCGCTCGGGATGAGCAACCGGATATCCTCGGTCCTCGTCGTCCCCTTCCGCGCCTACGACTCGGCGATCCCCGCGCCGGACGGGGGGGTGACCCTCTACGACAGCTACAGCATGACGGGGCGGCGGTCCTTGCTGCGGCGCGGCGACTACCCGCCGGCGCGGCTCACCTCGGAGGAGGTCAAGCTCCCGGGCCCGCAGGTGACGTCGCTCTCTGTCGCGGCGGGCGTCATCGTGGTCCTCTACAGCGGGTCGAACTTTGAGACAACATCAGACGCCGTCATGGTCGTGGGGCCCACCGTCGTCGAGGACCTCGACCGGGTCGGGATGAGTGGCCGCGTCCGCAGCATTCGCGTCCTGTACAGCGACCCCTTCGACGTCCCCGGCCGGCCGACGCTCGGTCTCGGCTCGGCGCGCGCCTACACGCCTGGCGGCGCGCTCGGCTTGGCATGGCCGAGTCGGGCCGCGCCCGGCGCGGCGCCACGCCCCACCGCGCTGACGGGCGCGCTCGACCTCCTGATGTCGGGCGACTCGAACCCCAGCTCGCCGGCGGCGTGGGCCTCGGGCGCGGCGCCACCGCCGCCACCACCACAGGTAATCTACGTGCAGGCTGCGCCCTCAAAGGACCACCACGCCCCGCACTGGATGGTTTTCGCTCTGATCGCCGTCTTCATGGTCGTCATCGCCCTCGCGGCGTACCTGGCGGCGCGCTCGTCAAGGAACAGGATTGAGCGGCGCTCATCAGAAGCGGCGCTCGTAGCGCAGGCGGCAGTCCCTCTCGCAGTGACGGCGGCGCTGATGTGATCGCCGCGATCAGCCGCGCGATACCGCCCGCTAATATTTTCCGCCTTTTAGAAAGCCAGGTATACTGCTGGCCCACACAGTGCAGCACAGAATGGGGCAGATAACCATGCAGCAAAAACATATGGCGGCCGCCGCCGCGGCCGTCCTCGTGCTAATCATCATCGCGGTCGTGGCCCACCGCCATAGTGCGTGGATGAAGAAGAACTGCGTTTGTATCACCAAGAGCGGCTTCCACGGCTGGCGCGAACAGCACTACGTTGATAATCCGTACAACGGGCAGAACTACCAGTGTGGCAAGGGGGGCGCCGACGGCGGTTACTGACCCACCGGCGACGTGTGAACCCCTACGCTGGCCACGCCGACATGTGGTATCTGTCTTGAACAGCTGCGCCCGGACAAAAACTCGGCGGCGGCATGCCGCTCATTTTGCGCCGGCGGTGCCCGTGCTGCCAAAGCCGCCCGCGCCGCGCGCGGT
>RFTM01000388.1 GCA_009923475.1 Gammaproteobacteria bacterium
GCTCGCCGGCGAGCTCGCCGTGGTCGGCGCCATGGCGAGCGGCGCGTTCGCCGACGCGCACGCCTCCGGCGGCCGCAAGGGCCGCGGCACGGGCGAGGCGTGAGCGGCTCGCCGACCTCCTCCACGCCCCCCGCGCCCCGGCCGCGCAAGCCGGTGCGGCGGTTCTTCCTGCACAAGGTGCTGCCGCCCTTCGGTTGGCGCGCCTACCGCGCGCTCGGCCGCTCCTGGACCTACCGCGCGCAGGGCATGGACGCGCTGCACGGCTGCATCGCCGACGGCCGACCGGTGGTGGGCGCCTTCCTGCACGCCCGCACCTTCGCGCTGCTGCACTACTTCAGCCTGCCCGCGCAGGGCCGCTGGATCCTGATGTGCTCGCAGAGCCGCGACGGCGAGGCGATGGCGCGCATCGAGGAAGGGCTCGGCTTCCAGGTCGCGCGCGGGTCTTCGGGCAAGGGCGGCGCGCGCGCGCTCGTCGAGATGATCAAGGCGCAGCGCGAGGACCGCGGGCTCAACTCCTGCCTCGCCATCGACGGCTCGCGCGGCCCGCGCGGCATCGCGCAGCTCGGCATCATCACGCTCGCGCAGAAGACCGGCAGCCTGCTGCTGCCGGTGGCCGCGTCCACCGCCCGTTGCTGGCGCTGGGAGCGCTCCTGGGACCGCACGGTGATCCCGAAGTGGGGCGCGACCATCGCGGTGCGCGCCGGCGAGCCGATCGCCGTGCCGCCCAAGATGGACGCGGCGGCGCTCGAGGCGCTGCGGCTGCGCGTGGAGACCACGCTCGTCGGCATGCACGCCGCGCTCGATGCCGAGACCGGCTACCGCGACAGCGAACCGCTGCAGGCGGCCGCGGCGCCGCTGACCGCGGCGGGCGCCGGTTGACGGCTATGGCCACGCCCCGGGCACATCGCGGACTCGACTGCGCGGTGATGTTCGTCGACATGCGGGGCTTCACGCGCGCCTCGGGCCAGTTGGGGCCCGACGAGGTCGTCGCGCTGCTCGAGGGCTACTTCGCGCTGGTCGTCGAGCGCACCCTCGCCAACGGCGGGCGGCCCTGCAACATGACCGGCGACGGCGTCGTGTCGGCCTTCGGCCTCGATGCGGCTGAGGGCTCCGGCGAGGGCCCCGGCCCGCGCGCCCTGCGCGCCGCCCGCGAGGTGCTCGACGCCTGGAAGGCATCCGCGGCCGACTGGCAGGCACGGCATGGCGTCATCACCGGCATCGGCATCGGCATCCACCTCGGTCCGGTGATCGCCGGACCCATCGGTCCGGCCTCGTTCCGCCACGACACCGTGGTCGGGGACACGGTCAACATCGCAGCAAGGCTGTGCCAGCGGGCGCGCGCCGGTGAGGCGCTGTTCTCGGACGCGGTGCGCGCGGCGCCCGGCATCGATGCGCTCGGGCTCGAGATGCTCGAGCTGCCGCCGCTGCAGATCCGCGGCCGCGACACGCCGCTCGGCATGCATTGTCTCCCGGCGCCGGAGCGGCTCGACCTCGGCGCCGACTGACCGGCTGCGGCCCTGCGCTGCTATATTTGCCGCCCCGTCACCGGACCGGATCCGCCACCATGCGCCATGCGCCGCTCCTCGCCATGACCACTGCACTGATCGCCACCACCTCCGCCGCCGCCCCGATGAACCCGCTGCTCGAGCCCTGGCGCGGCCCGTACGGCGGCGTGCCGCCCTTCGACAAGTCCCAGCCTGCGCTGCTCGCGCCCGCGCTCGAGGCCGGCATGGCCGAGAACCTCGCCGAGCTGCAGCGCATCGCCGACGACCCCTCGCCGCCCACCTTCGAGAACACCATCGCCGCGATGGAACGCGCGGGGCGCGCACTGACCCGCGCCTACACCGTGTACGGCATCTACGGCGCGACCCTCAGCGACGACGCGGTGCAGGCCGTCGAGCGCGACATGGAGCCGAAGCTCGCCGCGTTCCGCGACCGCATCACCCAGAACGAGAAGCTCTTCAAGCGCATCGCCGCCGTCTACGAGACCCGCGCCACGTCGGGGCTCACGCCCGAGCAGCAGCGCCTGGCGTGGCTCACCTACACCAACTTCGTGCGCGCCGGAGCGAAGCTCGATGCGCCCTCCAAGACGCGCCTCGCGGCCATCAACCAGCAGCTCGCCGGCCTCTTCACGCGCTTCAGCCAGAACCAGCTCGCCGACGAGGGCGAGCGCTACACGACGCTCGCCGCGGAGGGCGAGCTTGCCGGGCTGCCGGCGTCG
>RFTM01000389.1 GCA_009923475.1 Gammaproteobacteria bacterium
ACAGCGAAGGCGCGGCGGGCGAGGGCGGCGCCGAACGCGGCGGCGGCGAGGCCCGCGATCGCGTCGCGGCGGGTGAAAGGATCGGTCATGCTCGCTCCGGAGGACTGGGCAGGCGGGGCGACGAGTATCTCCGCGCCGCGCGGCGCGAGGCAACCTGTCGAACGGCGCCCACGGCCGACCCGCGAACACCGCTCCGCCACGGATGCGCCCGGGCTTCATCGGCAAGCAGGGCGGATGATAGGCTCAGGGCCGACGACCGGAGGCAGGCATGATGTCGATGCGTCCCCTGAGTTCCGCCGAGTGGCTCGTCATCGCGCGTTTCGTGCTGATGGGCGTCGAGTTGCTGCTGGTGAAGGCAAGCCTGGTGCGCGGCCATTACGAGTGGCGCGACACACTGGCCTCCATCGGCATGCGCATCGGCAATTACGCCACCAATGTGCTGCTCGCGGGCGTCGCGGTCGCGATGTTCGCTTTCTTCTATGACCGCAAGCTGTTCGAGATCTCCCCGTCCTCGCCGCTCGCTTGGGTCGCGCTGTTCTTCCTCGACGACTTCGCCTACTACTGGTTCCACCGCGCCAGCCACGAGTGCCGCTTCTGGTGGGCGGCGCACGTCAACCATCATTCCTCACGGCACTACAACCTCTCGACCGCGATCCGCCAGCCCTGGACCGGCGTGCTGGTCGGCACCTGGGCGCCCTGGTTCCCGCTGGCGCTGCTCGGCTTCCCGCCGTCCATGATCTTCACGATGAGCGGCTTCAGCCTGCTCTACCAGTTCTGGTTGCACACCGAAGCCATCGGCCGCATGCCGCGCTGGTACGAGCACCTCTTCAACACGCCCTCGCACCACCGCGTGCACCACGCCTCGAACCCGGGCTATGTGGACCGCAACTACGGCGGCACGCTGATGGTGTGGGACAGGATGTTCGGCACCTTCGCCGCCGAGCGCGACGACGAACCCTGCCGCTACGGCCTCATCAGGAACATCGACACCTTCAACCCCATCAAGATCGCCTTCCACGAGTGGGCGGCGATGGCGCGCGACCTGCGCACGGCGCGCAGCCCGCGCGAGGCCTTCAAGTACATGTTCGGCCCGCCGGGCTGGCGGCCGGACGGCAAGGGCCCGACCGCAGACAACCTCCGGGCAGCGTGGCTGACAGGGCGGATACGGTCGGGAGCCTGAGCCCGCCGCAGGACCGTCACAGCCGCCGTCTCTTGTTGCCACCCTGCCCCGCTACGGTAGTACCATCCGGGAACGCCCAAGGTCCCGTCGAGGATCGGGCGCCAACAAAAGGGGGATCATATGACCGTCGAGCTGACCTATCTCGTGTATGTCGCGGTGTTCACGGCGCTGCTGTGGATACCGTACATCCTCAACCTGATCGGCGTGCGCGGCCTGTCGGACGCCGTGGGCTATCCCGCCGACCCGAAGCCGATCGCGCCGTAGGCGCAGCGCCTGAAGGCCGCGCACTACAACGCCGTCGAGAACCTGGTGGTGTTCGCGCCGCTGATCGTCGTGGCGCACCTCACGAACGCGAACGGCGCCGCGACCGCCACCTGCGCGATGGTGTACTTCTGGGCGCGCGTCGCGCACGCCCTCGCCTACGCCTTCGCGCTCCCCTGGGTGAGGACGCTGGCGTTCGCGACCGGCTGGGCCGCGACGCTCTGCATCGCCGCGCAGCTGCTCTGACGGGGGTCTGCCGTCACGGCCGCTGACCGGCGGCCGTGCACCGGGACGGGGCCGCGCTGCCGAGGCGCGCGACCAAGGCGTCGCGCCAGATGCGGTAGCCGGCCTCGTTCGGGTGCAAACCGTCCATGAAGAGCTCCGTGCGCTGGCGGCCGGCCGGCCGGCGCCGTTGACTTCGGCGGAACTCACGTGGGCGGGCCGGATCGCGTGGCGCAACCACGCCCGCTGCATCGGTCGCCTCCATTGGCGCAGCCTGCAGGTGCGGGATCACCGGGAACTCGCGGACCCAGCTGATCTTGCCGCGAGCCTCCGCGAGCATCTCGCGCTCGCGCAGGGCGACGGTACGGTGCGTTCCTATCTCACGGTTTTTTCGCCGGAGGATCCCTCCGCCGGGGCCGCCCCCCGCATCTGGAACGCCCAGCTTTGCGGCTACGCTGGTTATCGCCGGGCCGACGGATCCATTCTCGGTGACCCCGCCAACGAGGCCTTCACGCGACTCGCGATCAACCTTGGCTGGCGTCCTCCGGCCGAGCCCT
>RFTM01000390.1 GCA_009923475.1 Gammaproteobacteria bacterium
GCGACCGCGCTCGTGTTCCGCGTGCTCGAGTCGCCGGGCGCCGCCGACCTCGACGCCTTGCATGCGTTCGGCGAGGCGCACGGGCTGCGCATCCATCTGCAGCCCGCGGGCATCGACAGCGTGCGTTGGCTGCGCAAGCCGGACGCTTCCTGGGCGGCGGCAAGGGCCGAGGACGAGCCCTGGCTGCACTACGCGCTCCCGGAGCACGAGGTGCGGCTCGCGTTCCGGCCCACGGATTTCGTGCAGGTCAACGCCGCGGTGAACCGCCGGCTCGTCGCGCAGGCGCTCCACGAACTGCAGCTGGGCCCCGGGCAGCGTGTGCTCGACCTCTTCTGCGGGCTCGGCAATTTCACCTTGCCGCTCGCGCGGCGCGTCCACGAGGTCGTGGGCATCGAGGGCGAGGCGGGGCTGGTCGCGCGCGCGCGCCACAACGCCGCGCTGAACGGCATCGACAACGCGCAGTTCCATGTGGCCGATCTCGCGGCGCCGGACGGCGGCGGCGCGGCGCTCGCCGGCCGCTTCGACCGGGTGCTGCTCGATCCGCCGCGCGCCGGAGCCATCGAGGTGCTGCCGCGGGTCGCCGCGCTGGGCGCCGGGCGCATCGTCTACGTGTCCTGCCATCCCGGAACGCTGGCGCGCGACCTCGAGGCGCTCTGCCATGTGCACGGTTATCGCCTGGAGGCCGCCGGAGTGATCGACATGTTCCCGCACACGACGCATGTGGAGTCCATGGCCGTGCTGGAGCGCGCCGCATGACGCTCGGGCCGCTGATGGTCGACCTCGAGGGCACGGTGCTGCAGCCCGAGGAGCGCGAGATGCTCGCGCACCCGCTGGTCGGCAGCGTGATCCTGTTCGCGCGCAACTATGCCGACCCGGAACAGCTCACGCGGCTGGTCGCCGACATCCACGCCGTGCGCTCACCGGCGCTGGTGGTCGGCGTCGACCACGAGGGCGGGCGCGTGCAGCGGTTCCGCGAGGGTTTCTCGCGCCTGCCGCCCGTGCGGCGCATCGGCCAGGGCTACGATGCCGACCCGCGCGCCGGGCTCGCGCTGGCGCGCGAGATGGGCTGGTTGATGGCGGCGGAGCTGCGGGCCCACGGCATCGACCTGTCGTTCGCGCCCTGTGTCGACCTCGATTACGGCGTCAGCGAGGTGATCGGCGACCGCTCGTTCCACGCGCGCCCCGCGGTGGTGGGCGAACTCGCCGTCGCCTACCAGTCGGGGATGCGCGCCGCAGGCATGGCCGCCACCGCCAAACATTTCCCGGGCCACGGTGCCGTCGTGGCGGACTCCCACCACGCGCTGCCGGTCGACCGGCGCGCGTTGGTCGACCTCGAGCCGGACCTCTCGCCCTACCGGCTGCTGATCGCCAACGGGCTCGCCGGCGTGATGGTGGCGCATGTCCTCTATCCCGAGGTGGACGATGTCCCTGCGAGCGCGTCGGCGCGCTGGATCCGCGGCGTGCTGCGCCGCGACCTCGGCTTTCAGGGCGTGGTGTTCGCGGACGACCTCTCGATGGCCGGTGCGGCGGCGGTGGGCGACATCGCGGAGCGCGCCTCGCGCGCGCTCGCCGCCGGCTGCGATGTGCTGCCGGTCTGCAACCACCGTCCGAGCGTGGTCGCGCTGCTCGACCGCTGGCAGGCCACGGCCGACCCGGTCGCGGCCCTGCGGCGGGTGCGGTTGCGGGGCAGGCCGCAACCGGCCGCGGCGGAATTGCGCGCATCGGCGCGTTGGCGGTCGGCCCAAGAGGCCTTGGCGGGCTGTTCGGCGCCGCCTGACCTGCGGCTCGCCTGAGGCAAGCGCGTCGGTCGCCCGGTCTCAGCCGCCCGGGGTCACCACGGCGATCACACCGAGGCTCGGGTGGTCGTAATAGTTGCGCTCATTGAAGCGGATGCGGCGGATCTCCGTCAGCTGCGCCGCGGCGCCGCCGTCACCCGCGTAGCGCAGCGACATGCCGAGATGCAGCAAGGAACCGCGTTCGAGCATGAAGCTGCCCGACAGTCCCGGGACGCGGATGCCGAGGCGGTCGAGCGGCAGCCCTGTGCGTGAGCCGAACGAAGCCGCGGTCTGCACCCAACCGGTGTGGACCAGCACGCGGTAGCCGCCGGCGGCGAGCTTCTCGCGCACGGCACCGAGCTGCATGCGCGACCCGGGCAGCGGCCCGATGTAGCGCGCCACCTGCGTGGCGCCCGCAGAGTCGCTGCCGCCGCGCAGCGGCGC
>RFTM01000040.1 GCA_009923475.1 Gammaproteobacteria bacterium
GCGAGCTGGCCGCTCGCGATGTTGGCCTTGGTGTTCTCGGGCGTGCCGAACGCCGGCGCGCCGGAGCGCATGTCCACGTTCGAGGTGAAGGCGCCGTACATCACGGGCGCGCCGGGCCGCACCGCCTGCGCCAGCGTCAGGCCGAACAGGATCTCGGCGTTCTGCTGCGCGAGCGCGGCGGCGAGCGACACCGGCGCCATCGCGCCCATCAGCGTGAACGGCGTGATCACCACCGGTTGCCCGTAGCGCGCCATCATCATCAGGCCGTCGGCCATCGCCTCATCGAAGCGGCGCGGGCTGTTCACCGAGATGATGGTGATGACGCCCGGGCTGTCCGCCATCTGCTCGGGCGTGATGCCGCGCGAGATCGCCATCATCTCGATGCCGTCGCGCGCGCGGCCCGCGCCGATCGCCGTGCAATGGAAGCAGAGGTCGGACTGGACGAGGTTGGTGCGGTAGGTGTCGAGGTGCCGCGAGTTCGCGGGCAGCTCGATCGGCGCGCAGACCTGGTTGCCGATGATGTGGATGGCGTTGAAGTGCTGCGCGAGCTTGATGAAGTCACGGTAGTCGGCGAGGTTGCCGGCGCGCCGGCCGCGTTCGCAGTCGTGCACGAACGGCGGACCGGCCACGAGGCCGAAGGCCATGTCGCGTCCGCCCATGTGCAGCTGCTTGGCGGGGTTCCGCGAGGTCAGCGTGAAGCGCTCGGGCGTGGTGGCGAGCGCGCGCTCGACGACGGCGCGGTCGAGCTTCACCGTGCCGGTCGCCTCGTCCACGACGGCGCCGATCGCGCGCATCGCGGCGCGCGCGGCGGGCGACATCAGCTCGATGCCGATCTCCTCGAGGATGCGCAGCGAGGTGAGGTGGATGGCCTCGACCTGGTCGGCCGACAGGATCTCGAGCGGCGCGTAGGGGTTGACCACGCGCGTCCACGGGAGCTGCGGCAGGCGGGCGCCGCCGGTGCGGCGGCTGCGGCTGCCCGGCCTCATGGCCGCGCGGGGGTATCGGAAAGCATGCCTAAAACTGCGTCAGATGCGACATCGGCGTTTGCATCCAGCCGACATCCCGCAGGGAAAACCCGTCATCCCCGCCTGCCCGCCCAGCGCTGCATCGCGGGCCGGACCCGCAGGAACCCGCGGTAGGCGAGTTCCATCAAGCCGGCGACGCCGGGCAGACGCCCGAACCGGGCGAGCCAGCGCCAGTAGGGCAGGCGCTCCCAGAGCGCGATGAACGCCCGGGCGCCGCTCTCGATGCGGCCATCGGCATGCTGCACATGGAAGCGGGCGAGCAGTTCGCTGCGCGCCATCCCTTCAGGCAGGCCTGCCGACGGCGTGGCCATCGGGTCGCTGATGTCGAGGAACTCGAGCGGTTGCGTCGGTGCGAGGCCGCGGTAGACGCCGATCTCGCGCCGGCACAGCGGGCAGGCGCCGTCGTAGAGCACCGTCAGGCCGTCAGGCGCGGAGCTCGCTTGGGCCGGACAGGTCGCGGGCGCGGAGGGGCCGTCCATGCGGCCATTCTGACACCCGTCTTGTCGTCAGCGCACCGGCTCCACGGAGACCGCGAGCGCCTCGGTATAGGTGACGACCACTTCGTCGCCGGCCTTCAGCTTCTTGGCGAAGGCCTGCGCCTCGGGGGTCTCGAGCTCGATGCTGCGCACGTTCTTGTCGGGGCCCCAGAAGCGCACCTCGTTGGTCTGGCTGTCCACGGCGACGATGGTCACCGGCAGCGTGCTGCGATGGCCGATGCCGGCGGCCGGGCGGTCGCCTGGGTCGGCGATGCCGTCGGCGAGGGCGACCGACGCCTCGGTGGAATCGCCCGGCTTGCGCATGGCGGCGCCGATGGTCTCGTAGTAGCGAACGACGACCTCGTCGCCCACCTTGACCTGCGGCAGGTTGCGCACGGCGGGGTCGACCTCGAAGGTGAATTCGTTGCCGGCCGGACCGCGCAGCGTCATCACCCGCGTCGCGAGGTCGAGCTGAGTGACCGACGCGCGCGCCTCGAGGGTGTTCTTGAGCTCGAAGGGCTTCGGCGCGGTCGCGCAGCCGGCGAAGGCAGCGAGGGCAGAGGCGGCGATCAGCGGCAGCAGCGTGCGGCGGCAGGACATGGGTGTTCCCCGTGAAGGAGTGGGTATCGACCATCCATCCTATAGAGGATGCACGCATGACGGATTGAACGAAGGTTCAAGGCCGCGGTCAGACAAGACCGTCGGGAGATAAAATCGGCCGCACATCGTCGCCGGATCCATCCAGGAGCCTCATCATGAAGAAGTTGAACCTCATCCTTTCGGGCACGACGCTCGCGCTCGTCGCCTTGCTGCCCGCCGTCACCTTCGCGCAGTCGCCGCGTGCCGCGCTCGAGGAGACGATGAGCTATGACGGCCTGCAGAAGATCTAAGGTCAAGGGCATCGACCTCGCCTACGCCCGGCCCGGCGCGTTGCTGGCCGGTTACGGCAAGGTCATCATCGATCCGGTCGAGGTGTCGTTCCGCAAGGACTGGGACCCCGGCCGCACCGGCAGCCGCATGAAGCTCGACGCCAAGGAGCGCGAGAACATCCGCAGCGGCGTCGCCAAGATCGTGCAAGAGGAGTTCGCCAAGGAGCTCGGCAAGGGCGGCGCGTACCAGGTGGTCACCGAGCCGGGCCCTGACGTGCTGCGCCTGCGCGCCAACATCGCCGACCTCTATGTCAACGCGCCGGACACCATGACGCCGGGCCGCACGCAGGTCTACACCATCTCGGCGGGCGAGATGACCCTGGTCGCGGAGCTCGTCGACTCCGAAAGCGGTCAGGCGATCGCGTGCGTGGTCGATCGCCGCGAGTCGCAGGGCACGGGCATGATGACCCTCACCAACAGCGTGGTGAACCGGCAGGAAGCGAGCATCATCGCCTCGTCGTGGGCGCGCATCCTGCGCAAGCGCCTCGATGCCGCGCACGGCATCGGCAAGAAATGATGTGGCCGGGCCGTCCGCGATGGCGCCGACCGACATCGAGAAGACCTTGCACGTCCTGCGAGTGGGCAAGGAGAAAGTGGTCTCGAAGCAGCCCGCAGCAGCTCCCGCGCAACCCTGATTGCACCGATAAAGCGCGCCTTGTCTTGAATCGCACTGAAATAGTGCATAAATAGGCCGATTTTCCCACCTCCACGGTCGATAAGACGATGATTCCAGCGCTTTCCGGTGCATCGGCACAGGAAATGCATCATACTGGCTCGTCATTTTCACCCGGCAGACTGATGGAGCCAACATGAGCACCGCCAACGACGTCATCAAGATGATCAAGGACCGTGAAGTGAAGTGGGCCGACCTGCGCTTCACCGATACCCGCGGCAAGGAACAGCACGTGACGATCCCGGCCAAGACCGTGGACGAGGGCCTGTTCCGCGACGGCAAGATGTTCGACGGCTCCTCGATCGCCGGCTGGAAGGGCATCAACGAGTCCGACATGATCCTGATGCTCGACCCGAGCACCGCGATCCTCGATCCTTTCTTTGAAGAGTCGACGGTCAACATCCGCTGCGACATCATCGAGCCCGCCACCATGCAGGGCTACGAGCGCGACCCGCGTTCGCTCGGCAAGCGCGCCGAGGCCTACCTCAAGAGCACCGGCATCGCCGACGGCGCGATGTTCGGCCCCGAGAACGAGTTCTTCATCTTCGACAGCGTGCGCTGGAAGAACGAGATGCAGGGCTGCTCCTACGCCATCGACTCGGTGCAGGGCGCCTGGAACAGCGACACGCAGTTCCCCGAGGGCAACAAGGGCCACCGTCCGGGCGTGAAGGGCGGCTACTTCCCGGTGCCGCCGGTCGACGCCTACCAGGACATCCGCAACGCCATGTGCGCGGCCTGCGAAGAGCTGGGCCTCGTCGTCGAGGTGCATCACCACGAGGTCGCCACCGGCGGCCAGTGCGAGATCGGCATCGGCGCGGGCGGCCTCGTGAAGAAGGCCGACGAGGTGCAGATCCTCAAGTACGCCGTGCACAACGTCGCGCACGGCTACGGCAAGACCGCGACCTTCATGCCGAAGCCGCTGGTCGGCGACAACGGCTCGGGCATGCACGTCCACCAGTCGCTGCAGAAGGACGGCAAGGCCCTCTTCGCCGGCGACAAGTACGGCGGTCTCTCCGAGACGGCGCTCTACTACATCGGCGGCATCATCAAGCACGCCAAGGCGCTCAACGCCTTCACCAACGCGGGCACCAACAGCTACAAGCGCCTGGTGCCGGGCTTCGAGGCGCCGGTCATGCTCGCCTACTCGGCGCGCAACCGCTCGGCCTCGATCCGCATCCCCTGGGTCGCGAACCCCAAGGCGCGCCGCATCGAGGTGCGCTTCCCGGATTCGTCGGCGAACCCGTACTTCGCGTTCGCGGCGATGATGATGGCCGGCCTCGACGGCATCCAGAACAAGATCCACCCGGGCGACCCGGCGGACAAGGACCTCTACGACCTCGAGCCCGAGGAGGCGAAGCACATCCCGACGGTGTGCCACTCGCTCGACATGGCGCTCGAGCACCTCGACAAGGACCGCGAGTTCCTGACCCGTGGCGGCGTGTTCACCAACGACGTGATCGACGCCTACATCGGTCTGAAGCTGCAGGAAGTCACGCGCTTCCGCATGAGCACGCACCCGGTCGAGCTCGACCTGTACTACAGCTGCTGACGGCCGGACGCCGCCTGCACCATGGCGGTCGAACGCCTGTTCGCGTCCTTCGCCGCGCTCCACGATCCCACGGATCTGCTGGATGCGCTGGCGACGGGAGTGGTGCTGCTCGACGCCACCGGGCGCGTGCTGCACGCCAACGTGGCGGCGCAGGGCCTGCTCGGTGCGGGGCTCAACCAGGCCCGCGGGCGCATGCTCGCGGAGCTGCTGGTCGACTCCGCGCCGCTGCAGGCGCTGCTGCAGCGCGCGCGCGAGCGGGGGGAGGTCTTCGCGGAGGGCGACATCGCGCTGCGCACCGTGGCGTCGCCGCGTGACGCGCGCAGCGTCGACGCGACCGTCACGCCGATCGAGGACGTCACCGGCTCGCGACGGCTGCTGCTCGAGCTCGTCGACGCCACGCCCCGGGCGCGCATCAGCCGCGAGAATGAGCTGCGTGCGCGGCTCGAGGGCAGCCGCATGATGACCCGCCAGCTCGCCCACGAGATCAAGAACCCGCTCGGCGGCGTGCGCGGCGCCGCGCAGCTGCTCGAGCGCCAGCTGCCCGATCCGGCGCTGCGCGAGTACACGGGCGTGATCATCAACGAGGCCGACCGCCTGACCGCGCTGGTCGACGGCATGCTCGGCCCCGCCCGCGCGCCGCAGAAGTCGCAACTCAACATCCACGAGATCTGCGAGCACGTGTTCCGGCTGCTGCAGGCCGAGGCGCGGCCGGACGTCACGCTCGAGCGCGACTACGACCCCAGCGTCCCCGAGGGCGAGTTCGACCGCAACCAGCTGGTGCAGGCGCTGCTCAACCTCGCGCGCAACGCGCTGCAGGCGGTGGGCCAAGGCGCGGGAGACCGTGGTCGCATCGTGCTGCGCACGCGCGCCGTCGCCAACGTGCACATCGGCCTTGCGCGGCATCGGCTCGCCGTGCGCGTCGACGTCGTGGACGACGGCCCCGGCGTGCCGGACGGGATCCGCGGCAGCCTCTTCTATCCGCTCGTCACCGGCCGCGCCAACGGCACCGGGCTCGGCCTCGCGGTCGCGCAGGAGATCGTCACCCGCAACGGCGGCAGCATCGAGTTCGAGAGCGAGCCCGGCCGCACGGTGTTCAGCCTGATGCTGCCGCTCGCCGCCGGCGAGGCCAGGCCCGCCGACGGCAAGGAGGCGCCGCGATGAGCGCGCGCCCGCTGCGGGTCTGGCTGGTCGACGACGACGCCTCCATCCGCTGGGTGCTCGAGCGCGCCCTGAAGGGCGGCGGGATGCTGCCGCGGGTGTTCGAGGCCGCCGAGCCCGCGCTCGAGGCGCTGCGCAGCGACGCGCCCGACGTGCTCGTCACCGACATCCGCATGCCGGGCCAGTCCGGGCTCGAACTGCTGCGCCGCATCCACGGCACGCGCCCGCAGCTGCCCATCATCGTCATGACGGCGCATGCCGACCTCGACAACGCGGTCGCCGCCTACGAGGGCGGCGCCTTCGAGTACCTGCCCAAGCCCTTCGACATCGACCAGGTGGTCGAGCTCGTGCGCCGCGCGGCGCAGAGCGTGCGTCGTACGACGGCCGAGGCCGCCGGCGACGGCCGCACGCCCGACCTGCTCGGCAAGGCACCGGCGATGCAGCAGGTGTTCCGCGCCATCGGGCGCCTGTCGCGCTCCGCGGCGACGGTGCTCATCACCGGCGAGTCCGGCACCGGCAAGGAGCTCGTCGCGCGCGCGCTGCACGACCACAGCCCGCGCGCCTCGCGGCCGTTCATCGCGCTCAACACCTCGGCGATCCCCTCGGAACTCCTCGAGTCCGAGCTCTTCGGCCACGAGAAGGGCTCCTTCACCGGCGCCGACGCGCTGCGCCGCGGGCGGTTCGAGCAGGCCGACGGCGGCACGCTGTTCCTCGACGAGATCGGCGACATGCCCACCGCGCTGCAGACGCGCCTGCTGCGCGTGCTAGCCGAGGGCGAGTTCTACCGCGTCGGCGGGCAGGTGCCGGTGCGCGTCGATGTCCGCGTCATCGCCGCCACCCACCAGGACCTCGAGGACCGCGTGGCGCGCGGACTCTTCCGCGAGGACCTCTTCCATCGGCTGAACGTCATCCGCATGGAGCTGCCGCCGCTGCGCGCGCGCCGCGAGGACATCGCCGACCTGCTGGCGCATTACCTGCGCGTCGCGGCGACCGAGCTCGGCGTCGACGCCAAGACCATGGCGCCCGATGCGCTCGCCGCGCTGGAGGCCTACGGCTGGCCGGGCAACGTGCGCGAGCTCGTCAATCTTTGCCGCCGGCTCACCGTGCTCGCGCCCGGCACCGAGATCCGCGCCGAAGACCTGCCCGCCGAGATCCTCGGGGCCGCGGGCGCGGCCGTCGCGGGCGCCGCGGGCGAGGGCTGGAACGGGCTGCTCGCGCGCTGGGCCGAGGCCGAGGCGCAGCGCAACGGCGCGCCGCCGCTGCTCGACACCGCCGCGCCCGAGTTCGAGCGTACCCTGATCCGCGTCGCCCTCAAGCACACCGGCGGCCACCGTCAGGACGCCGCCAAGTTGCTCGGTTGGGGCCGCAACACCCTTACCCGCAAGCTCAAGGAATTGGGCATGGAAGAGGCGGGCGACGCCGACGACGCGGCGGGCGCCGCCCCGAACGACGCGGCGGCGTGAGGGCTGAGGCCGCGGCGCCCGCTGCCGCGACGACCGGCCTCAGTCCTTCACCACCGGCAACCACACG
This sequence comes from Gammaproteobacteria bacterium, assembly GCA_009923475.1. Taxonomy (GTDB): domain Bacteria; phylum Pseudomonadota; class Gammaproteobacteria; order Steroidobacterales; family Steroidobacteraceae; genus UBA964. The sequence goes on from RFTM01000040.1 coordinate 7,341, forward strand.
GCGCTCGCGTCCTTGCCGCCGAAGCGCACGGTCTGCGTCGCCTTCTTGTAGGCGCCCGCGGGCGCATCAAAGATCGAGGGCACCCAGGTCTGGGGGTTGCGGTCGTAGAGCGGGTAGAGGCTCGACTGCACCTGCACCATGATGCGGTGCCCCGGCAGGAACACGTGGTTCACGTCGGGCAGCGACCAACCGAAGGTGTAGGTCTTGCCGGGCACGAGCGCCGCGGGCGTGCTGAAGCCGTGCACATAACGGCCGCGGAAGATCTCGATGCCGATGCCGAGCTGGTAGCCGGGCAGGCCGGAGGGCGCGCTCTGCTCCGGGGGATAGACATCGATCAGCTTGACCACCCAGTCGCTGTCCTCGCCGGTGGTGGCGGCGTGCAGTTCGACGCGCGGCGCGCCCTTGATGTGCACGGGCTGGTCGAGCACCGGCCCTGAATACGTGAGCACGTCGCCGCGCCCGTCGGCGAATCTTTGGTCCTGCACGAGCCAGGTGCGCCAGGCGTCGCCGTCCATGTGGACGGGGCGCGGGATGAAGGGCACGGGGCGGGCCGGGTCGGAGACATAGTCGTCGCTGCCGGCGGCGGCGGGCTTCTGGAACGACAGGCCCCGATCGCCGGTGAGGTAGAGCGGCGTCTCGGTGCCGGCCGGCCAACGCGCATCGACCTCCCACTTGTTCGTGCCCGTGGCGTAGGTGACGGCGGCCGGCATCGCGGCGCAGGGCGCGGCGCGCGTCTTCAGGCGACAATCGAAGAACGGCTTGATCCACTGCAGGCGGAACTGCAGCGCGGTGTCGCCTTCGAACTTCAGCGGGCCGAGGCCGTAGCCTTCGTAGTTGGCGCCCGAATGCCGCCAAGGGCCGATGGCCAGCATGATCGGCGCGTCGGGCTGCGCGGCCTTGACGGCCTTGTAGACCGCGGGGCCGCCGTAGCTGTCTTCCTGGTCCCACTGGCCGAGCATCACCAGCGTCGGCACGCTGAGCTTGCGCTTGGCCAGCAGCTTGTCGACGGCCTGCTCCTGCCAGTAACTGTCGTAGGCCGGGTGCTCCATGATCTTGCGCACGGCGGGCAGCTGGTCGATGCCCCAGAAGCGCGCGAACGCGCCCGAAGAACCGGCATCGAGGTAGGTCTGGTACTCGTCGCCGGTGCCCACCGGCACCGATCCACCGCCTTCCTTGACGGTCTGGCCGAGGTCGTAGTCGAAGCCGAAGGTGCGGAACGCGCCGTTGTGGAACCAGTCGTCGCCCATCCAGCCGTCGACCATCGGGGACTGCGGAACGGCGGCCGCGAGCGCCGGATGCGGGTCGATCAGCGCCATCAGCGCCGTGAAGCCGAGGTAGCTCGAGCCGATGATGCCGACCTTGCCGTTGGACTCGGGCAGGTTCTTCACCAACCAGTCTATGGTGTCCCAGGTGTCGGTGGAGTGGTCGATGCCGGTCTTGTTGAGCGGTCCGCGCACCGGGCGGTTCATGACGTAGTCGCCTTCCGAGCGGTGCAGCCCGCGCACGTCCTGGTAGACGCGGATATAGCCGTCGTCCACGAACGGCGCGTCCATCAGCGGCAGGATCTCGCCGATCTTCTGGCTGCGGTTGCGGCTGGTGGATTTGTCGGCATCGTAGGGCGTGCGGCTGAGCAGGATGGGCGCATCCCGCGTGCCCTTGCGGTAAACGATGACGGTGTAGAGCTTGACGCCGTCGCGCATCGCGACCATCTCTTCGCGACGCACGAAGTCGGCCTGCGGCCGCACCCACTCGTACCGCTCGACCTTGTCGTCGGTCATCGGGTCGAGCGGCTGGGGCGCCGCTGCCGGCGCCGCTGCCGGCGCCGCCGCTGCGGTCGATGCGCAGGCGGGGGCGAGTGCGAGGACCATCGCAGCGAGGGGTGTCGTGCGCATCGTGGACTCCGTGGGTTTGGATCAGCGCGTCAGCATCGAACGATAGAGCGCCATGTAGCGCGCGGCGGCGGCGGCCCAGCTGTGGTCGCGCGCCATCGCGGCCTGCTGCAGGGCGCGCCAGCGCGCGGGCTCGCGCAGCGTGAGGAGGGCGTGGCGGGCCGCGGCGACCAGCGCATCCGCGCTTGCGGCGTCGAACGCGAAACCGGTCGCCTCGTCGACGGTGTCGGCGAGGCCGCCGACGCGGCGTACCAGCGGCAGGGTGCCGTAACGCATGCCGTAGAGCTGCGTGAGGCCGCAGGGCTCGAA
>RFTM01000391.1 GCA_009923475.1 Gammaproteobacteria bacterium
ATCCCGCACCGCGACCAGCACGGCGAGGCCGAGCACGGCCACCACGGACGCGCCGCCGAGCAGGGCAGGGAAAGTGCGCGGTCCGCCGCGGACCAGCAGCGCGATGAGGCCGGTCGAGCCCCACCACAGCGCCACGGTGAGCGCGATGGCCACCGCGCTCACCCTGCTGCGCGCTTCTTGTCGAGGTCGTGGCCCGCGCGCCAGAACCGCGCCAGCACCGCGGCGTTGTCCGAGCCGAACACGTCGAGCTCGACCTGCATGGTCTGGCCGGGGTCTTGCATCAGGAAGCGCCCATCGACGAGGCGGGTGAGGCGGAAGGGCGCGTCGGCCGCGATGCCCGCCTGGCGCCGGCCCCGCGCGAAGCCCCGCACCAGTCCGCGCGCGAAACCGGACTCGGCGGCGCTCAGCGTGCCGAGCGGTCGGCCGTCGGCGAGGGTCACGCGCAGCGAGCCGTCGGCTTGGTCGACGAAACGGACATCATAGGAGGCCACGGCGGCCACTTCGGGTCCGGGCGGCGTGTCGCCGAGCCCGCGACCGAACGCGGCGAGCAGGATGGAACCCACCACCAGCATCAGCGCGCCCACCAGCGCGTGGCGGGGCATGCCGCTGCTGGTGGCGGCGCTCACGGGGCGGCCCCTGCGGGCGTCGCGGTGACGGGTCCGTCGGCGAGGTCCGTCGGTCCGACCCGGACCGAGCCGCGCCCGTCGGCGGAGGCGAAGGCGCGGGCGAGCAGCGAGCCCGCGCGTTCGGCGTCCGGCAGGTTGCGCAGCATCGGCTGCGGCCGGGTCCAATGCCAAGGCCGCACGTGCGGCCACATCCAGAGATAGGACACCCGCTGTCCGGGCAGCGGGTCGAGGGCGATGTCGCCGCTGCCGTCAGGCTTGCCGCGCAGGTCGGCCGAGCGCAGCACGGCGAACGGCAGGTTGAGCGTGCTCGAGAGCGCGATCCCCTGGCGGATGACCACGCGCCGCGAGGTCACGGTGTAGACCGTGCTGCGCGCCGCCAGCGCCGCGATGCCGGTGAGCAGCGCGAGGCAGGCGAGCGAGAACACGGCGGGGCCGACGCAGCCGGCGAGCGCCGCGGCGGGGCTGGCGCCCTCCGCGAGCAGCCAGCCGCCACGCGCCGCGACGATCACCGCGAAGTAGGCGGCCAGAACCCGGACGCGATAGGCGTCGAGCGCGAGCGACCACCACCGCGGCGAACCCTGCCACAGCAGGGCCTCGCCGGGCGGCAACGGCGCAGGCAGGCCGCGGACCGGTTCCGCGTCGTGCTCGGAGAAGGTCGCGCGCGTGACGGTCATCGGTCAGACCACCGGTCCGATGCGGCTCGGGACCGCGTACAGGTGGCCGCTCGCGAAGTAGGCCATGATGCGGTCCTCCTCGAGCTTGGTGATCTGGCTGCCGCTCGCGATGCCCGGCACGCCGGCGAACTGCGCCGCCGTGATGGAGGCGACCTTCACCTTGCGGCCCTTCACGTCGTAGCGCACGAAACCCGAAGGCAGCATCACCGCCCGGCCGTCGCCGAGCTGCACCTGCAGGTAGCGGATCTGCGGCTCGGACTTGTCGACCCACAGCTCGGTGACCGTGCCGGCGGTGGCGCCGTCCAGTCCGGTGACGCTCATGCCCCGCGGATCGGGGTCGCGCTTCGCGATCGACCAGCCGCTGACCGAGGACATCGGCACGATCATCGGCGAGCCGTCGAGCATGCGCTCGGGCTGGTCGGCGCGCTGCGCGTAGGCCGCGGGACCGACGCCGTCCTTCATCGGGTCGCCGGTCGGCTCGAGCGGCGCGCCCACGTCGGGGCCATAGCGGTCGTCCCAGCCGACCTGTCGTGCCGCGACCGGCCGGCGGTCCGCGGCGCTGGCGCGCGGCGCCTCGACCGAGCTGCCATCGGCGAGCTTGAAGGTCTTGGGGCAGGGCACCGGCGGCAGCCCTTCGACGGTCACCGGGTTGCCGTCGCGGTCGACGCGGTGGGTGTCGAGCGGATAGCCCTCGCGCTTGTCCTCGCGGTGGAGGTACCAGATGAGGCCGAAGAAGAAGGCCCAGAAGCCGTACAGCGCGATCTGCGCGGTATCGGTGTACTCGAGGAACGCGTTCGATTCCATGTCACTGCTCTCCCTGTTTCGAAAGACGACCGATCAACGACGAGACCCCCAAAGAAAACGTCACCCCGGCAGCTCCGCGAGGCCGATCGCGGCGACGGGCCCGCCGAC
>RFTM01000392.1 GCA_009923475.1 Gammaproteobacteria bacterium
AAACTTTACCGCAGCGCAACATGCCCATCCGGCGAAAGCCTCAGGCCAGGGGCAACCGGGAAGTAAATCGTGCACCGATAACGCTTCCATCGGGACCAATGCAGTTTCGAGCCTCCAGGCTACCGCCATGTGCGTGAATAATCTGGCGTGAAATACTTAGGCCCAAACCGGAATGGGTGCCGAAGGCCTCGCCTGTTGGCCGTTGTTCGCGCTCGCGGCGCTGTCGGGCGGCCTGCTGCTCCATCCGTTCAGGCTCGACGCCGGCATCGAGTCCTTGGCGCTCTCGTACTGGGAGCCGCGGCTCTACGGCGCCGTGTTGGGCACGCTCGGCTGGGCCATGATGAGCTTCTTCAACGGCATCGGCGAGACGCGGCTCACGCTGCTGACCGCCTTGGTGACGCTGCTTGCCAACGTGCCCGCCAACCAGTTCTTCATGTTCGACCTGGGCTACGGCATGGCGGGGGCGGCGCATGGCACCAACGTCGCGCAGGTCTGCGGCCTCGTCACGGGGCTGGCGTTCTTCCTCGGTCCGCGGCTCGCGGGCCGCTACCGGACTCGCCTCGCTTGGCGGCCGCGCTTGGCGGTCATCCGTCGGCAGCTCGCGGTCGGTCTGCCGGTCGGCGTGATGTACGCGGCCGACGTGCTCGGCGTCGCGATGATGCAGATGATGGTCACCCAGGTCGGCAAGGTCGGGGCGGCCGCGACGCAGGTGGTGATGATGCTCACCTCGCTGGCCTACATGCCGACCCTCGGCCTCGCATCGGCGGGCACCACCGTCGTCGGCCAGGCGATCGGCGCCGGCGACCGCGAGTGGGCGGCCCGGCTCGGCACCTTCGTCACCCGGTGTTGCGCCGGCCTGATGCTCGGCATCGCGGCGTCGCTGCTGCTGCTCTCGCCTTGGTTGCTGCCCGGCATCCTCGCCGGCAACGACGCGGAAGCGTCCTCGGCCATCTCCCTGGCGTTGCTGCTGCTCTGGCCGGCGGCGGCCTACCAGTTCTTCGACGGGCTCTATTTCGGCTCGAGCTTCGCGCTGCGTGCCGCGGGCGACACCGCCGTGCCGGCGCGCACGGCCTTGCTGCTGTCCTGGTTCTTCTTCGTGCCGCTCGCCCACACGCTCGTCTTCACGCCGGAACAGGCCTGGGTGCCCGGCCTGCCGCAGGCGGGGCTGGGCGCGCTCGGCGGCTGGCTCGCGATCATGGTGTACGCGATGATCCTCGGCACGCTGATGTACCGGCGCTGGCGCAGCGGACGTTGGCGCGAGCTCGACATCTGGGGCGCTTGACGCCCGGGCTCCCCGCCGCGCGCGGCGGACGGCCGGTCAGTCCCGCGGTGCGCTGCGCGCCCAGCGCCACAGCATCCAGGCGCCTCCCAGCATCCCGCCGAGATGCGCGAAGTGGGCGATGCCGCTCGCGGTGCCGGTGACCCCGAGCACCAGTTCGAGCACGGCGAACACCAGCGCGAACACCCAGGCCGGCATCGGGATCGGCGGGATCAGCAGCAACACCTTGCGCCGCGGGAACATCACCGCGAAACCGAGCAGGAGGCCGAACAGCCCGCCCGAAGCGCCGACGGTGGGCCTCGGGTCGGGCATCGAGGCGGTGACCGCCATCTGCATCAGGGCCGCGGTCAGCACGCAGACGGTCCAGTACTGCAGGAAACGGCGGCTGCCCCAGTAGTGCTCGAGTTCGCGACCGAAGCTCACGAGACCGATCATGTTGAACACGAGGTGCAGCAGGCTGCCGTGCAGGAACGAATAGGTGACGAGTTGCCAAGGCTGGAAGCCTGCACCCGCGGGCCACAAGGCGAGGCTGTCGAGCAGGCCGGGCCGCAGGGTCTCGGCGACGAACATCGCGATGCAGGCGAGCAGCAGCGACCTGACGGCGGGACCGAGCGATGCGAACACGCGCGAGGCCTCAGTGGGGAGGGTGGGGATGCCAGCCGAGCGTCGCCAACAGCGCTCCGAAGCCCACCAGGTAGCCGAGCACGACATGCCAGCCGCCGCGCAACCAGGCGAGCACCGAGCGCGATTCGGGGAAGCGGTTGGAGAGCGCGACGCCTGCCGAGGAGCCGAACCAGATCATGGAGCCGCCGAAACCCACGGCGAAGGCGAGGAAGCCCCAGTCGTAGCCACCGGCTTCCAGCGCGAGTTTGGTGAGCGGGATGTTGTCGAACACGGCGGAGAGGAAGCCG
>RFTM01000393.1 GCA_009923475.1 Gammaproteobacteria bacterium
GCGCAGCGCCTTGAGCACGGCCTCGCCGTCGTGGCCGTCGACATCCTTGATGACCTGCCAGCCGCAGGCCGCGAAGCGCTTCGGCGTGTCGTCGGCCATCCAGCCCTTGACCGCGCCGTCGATGGAGATGCCGTTGTCGTCGTAGACGCAGATGAGCTTGCCGAGCCCGAGCGTGCCGGCGAGCGACACCGCCTCGTGCGAGATGCCCTCCATGAGGCAGCCGTCGCCGAGGAACACGTAGGTGTGGTGGTCGACGATGTCGTGGCCCGGGCGGTTGAACTCGGCGGCGAGCAGGCGCTCGGCGAGCGCCATGCCGACCGCGGTGGCGAGACCCTGGCCGAGCGGTCCGGTGGTGGTCTCGACGCCGATCTCGAGGTCGTTCTCCGGATGGCCGGGCGTGCGCGAGCCGAGCTGGCGGAAGGCGCGCAGGTCGTCGATGGAGAGCGGATAGCCCGCCAGGTGCAGCGCCGAGTAGAGCAGCATCGAGGCATGGCCGTTGGAGAGCACGAAGCGGTCGCGGTCGACCCAACGCGGGTTCGCGGGGTTGAAGTCCATGACCTCGCGCCACAGCACCTCGGCGATGTCGGCCATGCCCATCGGCGCGCCGGGGTGGCCTGAGGCCGCCTGCTGCACCGCATCCATGGAGAGGGCTCGGATGGCGTTCGCGAGGCGGCGGCGCTGGGTCATGGTCGGGTCCGGGGGGAGGCGCTTGCGCGGAGCCGCGATTGTCCTCCACGCGACCCCGCTTTTTCAACGAAAAACGCGCGCCCGACCGTGGCGAGGACCGCGCACGCGGCTATAATCCGCCGCTTTCGCTGCGGCCGACACGCAAGGGATCGCCATGTCCAACCAGTACCTCTTCACCTCAGAGTCCGTCTCCGAAGGCCATCCGGACAAGGTCGCCGACCAGATCTCGGATGCCGTGCTCGACGCCATCCTCACGGACGACAAGACCGCGCGCGTCGCCTGCGAGACGCTGGTCAAGACCGGCGTCGTGATCGTCGCCGGCGAGGTCACGACCGACGCCTGGGTCGACATCGAGGCGCTGGTGCGCAAGACCGTGCTCGACATCGGCTACAACTCCTCCGAGATGGGCTTCGACGGCGCCTCCTGCGGCGTGCTCAACGTCATCGGCAAGCAGTCGGGCGACATCGCGCAGGGCGTCGACAAGAAGGACCCGCGCAAGCAGGGCGCCGGCGACCAGGGCCTGATGTTCGGCTTCGCCACCCGCGAGACCGACGTGCTGATGCCCGCCGCCATCACCCTCTCGCACCGGCTCGTCGAGCGGCAGGCCAAGGTCCGCAAGTCGGGCAAGCTCGCTTGGCTGCGCCCGGACGCCAAGAGCCAGGTCACGCTGCGCTACGAGGACGACCAGCCGGTCGCCATCGACGCGGTCGTGCTCTCCACGCAGCATTCCGACGACATCTCCACCAAGGCGCTGCGCGAGGCGGTGATGGACGAGATCCTGCTGCCGGTGCTGCCCAAGAAGTGGCTGCACAAGGGCACCAAGTTCCACATCAATCCGACCGGCCGCTTCGTCATCGGCGGGCCGGTGGGCGACTGCGGCCTCACCGGCCGCAAGATCATCGTCGACACCTACGGCGGCTTCGCCCGCCACGGCGGCGGCGCGTTCTCGGGCAAGGACCCCTCGAAGGTCGACCGCTCGGCCGCCTACGCCGCGCGCTATGTGGCCAAGAACATCGTCGCGGCCGGCCTCGCCGACCGCTGCGAGGTGCAGGTCTCCTACGCCATCGGCGTCGCCGAACCCACCTCGATCATGGTCGAGACCTTCGGCACCGGGAAGCTCTCGCGCGAGAAGCTCACCGCGCTCGTCCGCCGCCACTTCGACCTCACGCCCTATGGCCTGCGCGAGATGCTGGACCTCGCCCGCCCGATCTACCGCAAGACCGCGGCCTACGGCCACTTCGGCCGCAAGGACCCGGACTTCACCTGGGAGCGCACCGACAAGGCCGCCGCGCTGGCGGCGGATGCCGGCCTGAAAAAGGCCGGCTGACCGGGTATCATCCCGGCCCCGTGACGCGAGGGGCGCTGCAGCATCTCCGGGATGCCAGGCTCGCGGCACGGCTTCAGGCAGAACGGCGCCCGTTCATCTTCACCAAGATAACGGAGCCGACCATGACCGCCACCGCCGCGCGCGACTTCCACGTCGCCGACCTCGCCCTTGCCG
>RFTM01000394.1 GCA_009923475.1 Gammaproteobacteria bacterium
GTTACAGGATGAGCTCACACGCCAAGCCACGCACGATGGTTAAATCGACGGTTACGAAATCCTGCAAACCACGCGCGGCAAGATTGCTCAGGATGGCATTAAGTCGCGGCGCGGCGTCGCCTGGATTCGCGATGAAAGCGCGGACGGTATCCAGATTAAGGCCAAACGGGTGAAGCTTTGCCTCAGCGTCATCTGGAGTCATCCGCTCCAGTTTGTCGATGAGGGCCAGCACCTCGGCGGAGTCCGCCTCGGAGAGCTCGGTGGGCGCCATGCAGATGTACTCGTGCTCGGCCGAGAGCGGCGCGATCTTGCGGGCCTCGAGCGCCTCCTGCACGCGGCCGAAGTCCTCGAAGGGGCAGCGCACCACGAGCTGCGGCTCGCCCTTCTCGCCGGTGCTCTCGCCCATCTCGTCGAGGCCGTGGTCGATGAGGTAGAGCTCGAGGTCGTCCTGGTCGATGCCCGCGGGGTCGAGGCGGAACACGCCCATCTTGCGGAACATGAACGACACGCTGCCGCTGGTGCCGAGGTTGCCGCCGTTCTTCTGGATGATGTTGCGCACGGTGGCGACGGTGCGGGTCGGGTTGTCGGTGGCGGTCTCGACGAGCAGCGCGATGCCGTGCGGCGCGTAGCCCTCGTAGATGACCTCGTCGTAGTTGGTGGCGTCGCGGCCGCTGGCGCGCTTGATGGCGGCCTCGACCTTGTCCTTGGGCATGTTGACCGCGCGCGCGTTCTGCAGGATGCGGCGCAGCGCCGGGTTCGACTGCGGGTCGGGGCCGCCCGACTTGACGGCCATGTTGATGTCCTTGGCGATGCGCGCGAACTGCTTGGCCATGCGGTTCCAGCGCGCGAACATCGTGTGCTTGCGAACTTCGAATATGCGTCCCATGCGCGCATGGTAACCGCCCCGGGTGCGGCGCGGCTATGATGGGTGGATGGACGGACGCATGCCCCAAGACGGCGGGACGCTCGCCGCGCTCTATCGGCCGAGCCACGACGAGGCCGCGCGCCAGCGCTTCGTCGGCGCGCTCAAGACCTACGCCAACGGCGCCCTCGAAGCGGCGCTCGCCGCCCGCTACGAGTCGGCGCTCCGGCCGTCGTTCGAGCGCGCGCGGGGCCGTGCCCCCGCGGACCGCGATGACGCGCGGCCGCTGTTCGAGGCCGACCCCTTGTTCCAGTTGTGGGGTTCGATGGTGTTCGCCTCGCAGGGACTGATGTGGCAGGCGGTGGGCGAGACCTGCCGCCGCATCGCACCGGCGGCCGAGGCCCGCGCCGCCGCGATCGCGCGCGCGCCGCGCGGCAGCCTGCGGCTCGACCCGACGCTGGTCCCGCCCGAGCCGATCGCGAGCACCGAGATCCATCGTCAGCCGGGCGGCTACTTCGCCGAGCGGCGCCCCGACGACCTCATGACCGCGCTGCTCTACTTCGGCACCATCGAGCTCTACCGCACGGCCAAGGGCATGGCCGCGGCGGGCGGCGGCGTGGGCGTGCCCGGCATCGGGCGCTACATGGTCGGCGTGTTCAAGCGGCGGCATCCGGGGCTGCGGCCGCGCCGCATCCTCGACCTCGGCTGCGGCACGGGCGTCGATACGCTCGCCTGGGCCGAGGCCTTCCCCGAAGCCGAGGTGCACGGCGTCGACCTGTCGGCGCCGCTGCTGCGCTTCGCGCATGCCTGGGCCGAGGACCGCGGCCATGCGGTGCACTTCCGGCAGGCCGATGCCCGCGCCACGGGCCTGCCCGACGCGCACTTCGACCTCATCGTCTCGCACATCCTGTTCCACGAGACCTGGCACGACCTCGTCGGCCCGATCTTCGCCGAGGCGCGTCGGCTGCTCGCGCCGGGCGGTCTCTTCTTCAACGCCGACGTGCCGTACCAGCCGGCGCAGATCCCGGTCACCAAGCAGGTGACCAACGACTGGCAGGTGCGCAACAACGGCGAGCCGTTCTGGACCGGCTTCGCCGACACCGACGTCGGGGCGCTGCTGCGCGCCGCGGGCTTCGCGCCCGAGGCGGTGTTCGCGGACTACGAGCCGCTGGGCGCCGGCAAGTACTTCTTCTTCGGCGGTGCGGCATGAACGCCGCGACCTCGGGGCCGGCGCAGCCGCTGGCGGCGGCCGACCTCTCGCAACTGGTCGCGGTGGCGATGCGCCTCGCGATGGAGGTGAGCGCGCTGCGCGAGCGGCTCGCC
>RFTM01000395.1 GCA_009923475.1 Gammaproteobacteria bacterium
CGGTGCTGCCGCTCTCCTCGGACGCCTCGATGAGCACCACGCAGCGCGCGAGCTTCGCGCCCTGTTCCTTGAGGGCGCGGATCGCGAGCAGCGAACTGAACACCGCGTAGCCGTCGTCCGCGCCGCCGCGACCGTAGAGCTTGCCGTCGCGGATCACCGGCTCCCAGGGGCTGAGGCCCTCCTGCCAGCCCGTGAACTCGGGCTGCTTGTCGAGATGGCCATAGAGCAGCACGCAGTCGTCGAGCTCGCCCGGCACGTCGACCAGCAGCACCGGCGTGCGGCCGGGAAGGTCGAGCAACTCGACCGTCATGCCGGGGATGGGCTGCCGGCGGCACCAGCCGGCAAGCAGCTCTGCGGCGCGCTGCATGTGTCCCGATGCGGCCCAATCGGGCGCGAAGGCCGGCGACTTGTTCGGGATGCGGACGTAGTCGCAGAGGGTGGGCACGATGGTCTCGCGCCACTCGCGGGCGATGGTATCGAGGGTACGGGTGTCGAGTGCGTTCATGGCGTGGTCTCCGGGTGCGGACATCCGACATCGAGCGGCGGCAGGCCGAAGAAAGCCTGCGCGGTACGGGTGGTGTGGGTGGCCAAGGTGGCGAGGTCCTCGCCACGGGCGCCGGCGACCGCGCGCGCCACCTGCGGCAGGTACATCGGCTCGTTGCGGCGCGAGGCCGGCTTCGGGTCGAGGTCGCGCGGCAGCAGATAGGGGCCGTCGGTCTCCATCATGAGGCGGCCGGCCGGGATGCGGCCGACGATGTCGCGCAGGTGCAGGCCGCGGCGCTCGTCGCAGATCCAGCCGGTGATGCCGATGTGGAGCCCCTGCGCAAGGCACTCGTCGAGTTCGTCGCCGGTGCCGGTGAAGCAGTGCAGCACGGCGGGCGGCAGGTCGGCGGCATGGGCGCGCAGCAGGGCCATGAAGTCACGGTGCGCATCGCGGCAGTGGAGGAACAGCGGCTTGCGCAGGCCGATCGCCAGACCGAGCTGGCGCTCGAAAGCGGCGCGCTGTTCGGCGGGCGAGGAGAAGTTGCGGTGGTAGTCGAGACCGCATTCGCCGACGGCGGCGCACAGCGGATGCGCGGCGAGGGCGGCGAGCGACTCGAAAGCCGCGGCGTCGAGGTCGATGGCATGGTGCGGGTGGCAGCCTGCCGTGGCACGCATCAGTGACGGCGCGGCCTCCGCGAGCGCGAGCGCGGATCGCGTGCCCGGCACGGAGGCCCCGGTGACGACGAACTGACGCACGCCCGCGGCGAGCGCCCGGCGGACCACGGCCTCGCGGTCCGAGTCGTAGCTGTCATGCGCGAGGTTGATGCCGATGTCGACCAGCACCGGCGGCGCTGCGCCGGTCATGCAGGCCCGCGCTGCGGCAGCGCGCGCAGCGCGGCGCAGAGCGCATCGACATCCTCGTCGCGCTGGTCCCAGGAGACGACGAAGCGGGCCTCGCCGGAATCGGCGGCGCCCCAGTCGTAGAACTCGAATCCTTGCGCGCGCAACGCGGCGATGCCGGAGGCGCCCGGCCGGACGAAGACCTCGTTGGCCTCCACCGGTTGCAGGCGCAGGTCGCCGGCCGCATCGCCGATGCGCCGGGCCAGGGCGTCCGCCCGCGTCGCGAGCCGCAACCAGAGACCGTCCTCCAGGTAGGCGAGCCACTGGGCGCCCACGTAGCGCATCTTGGAGAAGAGGTGCCCGGCGCGTTTGCGGCGGAGCTCGAAATCGGCGGCGCGCGCGGGGTCGAAGAAGACCACGGCCTCGGCCGCGAGCGCGCCGTTCTTGGTGGCCCCGAACGAGAGCACATCGACGCCCGAGCGCCAGCTGGCCTCGGCGGGCGTGCAGCCGAGGAAGGCCACGGCGTTGGCGAAGCGCGCCCCGTCCATGTGCAGGGCCAGGCCGTGCGCATGCGCCGTATCGGACAGCGCCTTGAGCTCTTCCGGCCGATAGACCGTGCCGAGCTCGGTGGCCTGCGAGATCGACACCGCTCGCGGCTGCACCGTGTGCACGGCGGTGGGGTTGTCGGCGATGCCGCGCAGCAGCGCCGCCGGCGTCAGTTTCGCGCCCTCGCCGGGCAACAGTTGCAGGCGTGCGCCGCCGGACATGAACTCCGGCGCGCCGCACTCGTCGCGGACGATGTGGGCCTGCTCGTGGCAGAACACCGAGCCGTAGGGCGGGACCAGGGTGGCGA
>RFTM01000396.1 GCA_009923475.1 Gammaproteobacteria bacterium
CGGCCGCGCGGCGTGTACCGCAAGTTCGGCATCTCGCGCGTCAAGATCCGCGAGGCCGTGAACCGGGGCGAACTGCCCGGCGTGTCCAAGGCGAGCTGGTAGGAGTCCGCGCCATGAGCATGACCGATCCCATCGCTGACCTGCTGACCCGCATCCGCAACGCCCAGCTCGCCCGCAAGACCGAGGTGAGCGTCGGGTCGTCGCGCCTCAAGCAGGCCGTCGTCAAGGTGCTGAAGGACGAAGGCTACGTCGCCGACTTCCGCATCGCCGCCGACGGCGGCAAGAGCACCATGACCATCGCCCTCAAGTACTACGACGGGCGCCCCGTCATCGACCGCCTCGAGCGCGTGTCGCGTCCCGGCCTGCGCATCTACCGCGGCAAGGACGAGCTGCCGAAGGTGCTCGGCGGCTTGGGCACCGTCATCGTCTCCACGCCGAAGGGCGTGATGACCGACAAGCAGGCGCGCGCGATCGGCCAGGGCGGCGAAGTCCTGTGCATCGTGGCCTGACGCGCTGATCCCGAGGAACGGAACATGAGCCGTGTAGCCAAGCAACCCGTCGCGCTGCCGCAAGGCGTGACGGCGACCATCACCGACGACGCCGTGACGCTGAAGGGCGCCAAGGGCACGCTGTCTGTGCCGCTCAACAGCGGCGTCAAGGTCGTCCAGGCCGACAAGCAGCTCGAGGTGAAGTACGACGCCTCGAACCGCATGCAGGCCGGCGCCGTGCGCGCGCACCTCGCCAACGTGGTGCAGGGCGTGACCAAGGGCTACGAGCGCAAGCTCGAGCTGGTCGGCGTCGGTTACCGCGCCGCGGTGCAGGGCAAGACCCTCAACCTGACGCTCGGCTTCTCGCACCCGATCTCGGTCGACATGCCCGAGGGCATCACCGTCGAGGCCCCGAGCCAGACCGAGATCCTGCTCAAGGGCAGCGACAAGCAGCGCATCGGCCAGGTGGCCGCCGAGATCCGCGGCCTGCGTCCGCCCGAGCCCTACAAGGGCAAGGGCGTGCGCTACGCCGGCGAGAAGATCTCGCTCAAGGAAGGCAAGAAGAAGTAACCGGGCGCGACAGACGAGGACCGACAGATGCAGATCACGAAGAAAGAACGCCGTCAGCGGCGCGCGGTGCGGACCCGGGCCAAGATCCGGGAGCTCGGCACGCCGCGCCTCACGGTGCACCGCACGCCCCGGCACATCTACGCGCAGGTGTTCGACGCCAGCGGCGCGCAGGTCATCGCCGCCGCCTCGACGGTGCAGGACGCCGTCGCGGAGGGCCTCTCGGGCACCGGCAACGTCGAGGCCGCCAAGGCCGTCGGCCGCGCCATCGCCGAGCGCGCGAAGGCCGCAGGCGTCGCCAAGGTGGCGTTCGACCGCGCGGGTTTCATGTACCACGGCCGCATCAAGGCGCTGGCGGAAGCCGCGCGTGAAGCGGGTCTCGAGTTCTAAGGCAGGACATCGCACATGGCACGACCGGAAAGATCGCAGGCGACCGACGACTTCCTCGAGAAGCTCGTCGCCGTCAACCGCACCTCGAAGACCGTCAAGGGCGGTCGCCAGTTCGGCTTCACGGCGCTGACCGTGGTGGGCGACGGCGCCGGCCGCGTCGGCTTCGGCTTCGGCAAGGCCCGCGAGGTGCCGGTGGCCATCTCGAAGGCCATGGCCGCGGCCCGCAAGAACATGGTGAACGTGGCGCTGCGCAACGACACCCTGCACTACTCGGTCAAGGGCAGCCACGGCGCCACCCGCGTGCTGATGCAGCCGGCCTCCGACGGTACGGGCATCATCGCGGGCGGCGGCATGCGCGCGGTGCTCGAGTGCGCGGGCGTGCGCAACGTGCTCGCCAAGAGCTACGGCTCGCGCAACGCCATCAACGTGGTGCGCGCCACCGTCAAGGCCCTCGCCTCGGTGCGCTCGCCCGAAGAGATCGCCGCCAAGCGCGGCAAGTCGGTCGAAGACATCACGGGTTGAGAGCCATGGCCAACAAGCAGATCAAGGTCACCCTGAAGAAGAGCGTGCACGGCCAGCTCGAGAACATCGCGCAGTCGGTGCGCGGGCTCGGGCTGCGGCGCCGGCACCAGACCGTCACCGTGGCCGACACGCCGGAGATCCGCGGCATGATCCGCACGGCGCGCCACCTGCTCGCCGTCGCGGAAGCCTGAGCCGCGGCAGCCTGATCC
>RFTM01000397.1 GCA_009923475.1 Gammaproteobacteria bacterium
CTCGGGGTCGATCTCGGAGGCCGGTGGGGTGCCGCCGCCCGCGCCTTCAAACGACGGTTGCGGACCTGTCTGGGGATTCGCCCCAAGGCCGGACCGAAGCCGTGGTCTCACATCACGAACTACCCGCACCGCGAGGCAGATCTCATCGCCCTCTTTTGCCGCTGCGGGCTGCGCTTGGAGGCGGTGGAACGCTTGATGGACTATGACGGCCAGCCCGCGCGCATCTATCTCCTGCGCAAGGAGGCCGGACGATGATTTCCCGGCGGCTGCAGCTTGCTTTTTCGCTTCTCGGACGCCGTGTGACGGTGTCGGTTGCGCAGTGCGTGCACTACGGAGCCTTTCGGTACGGGCGCGATGAGCCCCACCCCTATGAGACCTACGCCTGCAAGCTGGTCCGCGCTTCGGACCGTGGCGGTGCCCGGGCGTGGCTGGTGGAGTTCCTGCGCCACTATCGCCCGCGTCATTTCGGTGAAGCGATTGGCGCCAACCTCGAGCACCGGCATGGCCGCGGGGGCGTCCGCGTAGAGCGGCGCGAGATGGCCCGTCAGGGCGGCCGCGAGCTCCTCGTGGTAGCCGCCGGTCGGGATGCCGAGTTCGAGCGCGACGCGCAGGCGCGGCGGCGTCGCGCCCGCATCGAGGCTGCATCCGCGCAAGGCACGGGACTCGGCGAGCGACTGCCTGAGGTTGGGCTCGACGAAAGCGCCGAGCCGGGCCGTGATGGCGGCCTCGTCTGGGATCGGGGGCATCCGGCCATTCTAGCCGTTCGCAGGCCCCATGGGCGCGGCCACCACGCCCCGCCGGGACACCCCGTGCGATAATCTCGTCATGTCCCGTCGCATCCTCGTCACCAGCGCGCTGCCCTACGCCAACGGGCCGCTGCATTTCGGCCACATCATCGAGGCGGTCCAGACCGACGTCTGGGTCCGCTTCCAGCGCCTGCGCGGCAACGAGTGCCTCTATGTCTGCGCCGAGGACACCCACGGCACGCCGATCATGATCAAGGCCCAGTCCGAGGGCCTGACCCCGGAGGCGCTGATCGCCCGCGTCGCCGCCGACCACCGTGCCGACTACCAGGGCTTCCTGATCGGCCACGACCAGTTCCACAGCACGCACAGCGACGAGAACCGCCACTTCACCGACCTCATGTTCGGGCGGCTCAAGGCCGCCGGGCACATCACCCAGCGCAGCGTGCGCCAGGCCTACGACGAACAGGCGGGCATGTTCCTGCCCGACCGCTATGTCCGCGGCACCTGTCCGCGCTGCAAGGCGGCCGACCAGTACGGCGATTCCTGCGAGGTCTGCGGCGCCACCTACTCTCCCGCCGACCTCATCGACCCGAAGTCGACGATCTCCGGCACCACGCCCGTGTGGCGCGATTCAGAGCACCTCTTCTTCGCGCTCGGCCGCTTCGAGGCGATGCTGCGCGACTGGGTGAAGAGCGGCTCGCTGCAGGAGTCGGTGCGCGCCAAGCTCGCCGAATGGTTCGAGACCGGCCTGCAGGACTGGGACATCTCGCGCGACGCCCCCTATTTCGGCTTCGAGATCCCGGGCCATCCGGGCAAGTATTTCTATGTCTGGTTCGACGCGCCCATCGGCTACCTCGGCAGCCTCAAGGCCCTGTGCGACCGCCGCGGGCTCGACATCGACGCCTTCCTCAAGCCGGACAGCGGCATCGAGCTGCACCACTTCATCGGCAAGGACATCAGCTACTTCCACACGCTCTTCTGGCCGGCGGTGCTCGACGGGTCCGGCTTCCGCAAGCCGACGGCGGTGCACGTGCACGGCTTCCTCACCATCAACGGCCAGAAGATGTCGAAGTCGCGCGGCACTTTCGTCACCGCGCGCCGCTATCTCGAGCACCTGCCGCCCGAGCCGCTGCGCTACTACTTCGCCGCCAAGCTCGGCAATGGCGTCGAAGACATCGATTTCTCGCTCGAGGACTTCACCGCGCGCACCAACAGCGACCTGGTCGGCAAGCTGGTGAACATCGCCAGCCGCTGCGCCGGCTTCATCGAGCGCGGCGGCGGCATCCTGGCGCGCGAGCTCGCCGACTCCGGGCTGCACGCCGAGTTCGTCGCCGCCCTCGACGGCATCGCCG
This sequence comes from Gammaproteobacteria bacterium, assembly GCA_009923475.1. Classification (GTDB taxonomy): domain Bacteria; phylum Pseudomonadota; class Gammaproteobacteria; order Steroidobacterales; family Steroidobacteraceae; genus UBA964. Next base: position 2,099 of record RFTM01000397.1, read on the forward strand.
CGCACTACGAGGCGCGCAACTATGCGGCCGCGGTGCGCGAGATCATGGCGCTGGCCGACCGTGCCAATCAGT
>RFTM01000398.1 GCA_009923475.1 Gammaproteobacteria bacterium
CGCGCAGCCGCGGCAGCGTCACGCTGGCATCGGCCGATCCGCGGGCCGCGCCGCTCATCGACCCCGCCTTCTTCGCCGACCCCGCAGACCTCGAGGACATGGTGGCGGGCTTCAAGCTGACGCGCCGCCTGCTGCGGGCGCCGTCGCTCGCGCGCTGGCTCGGCCGCGATCTCTTCACCGAGGGCGTGGAGGACGACGAAGCGATCCGCGAGGTGCTCCGCCGCCGTTGCGACACCGTCTACCATCCGGTGGGCAGTTGCCGCATGGGCGGCGACGCCGCCAGCGTGGTCGACCCGCAGCTGCGGGTGCGCGGCGTCGAGGGTCTGCGCGTCATCGACGCATCGGTGATGCCCTCGCTGGTGGCCGGCAACACCAACGCGCCGACGGTGATGATCGCCGAGAAGGCGGTCGACCTGCTGCGCGGCGTCAGCCCGCGCTGAAGCGCGCGACGGCGAGGCGCGCCAGCGCCGCGCCCTGTTCCTGCGTGAAGTGCCCCGCCTCGGGCAGCTCGATCGGCGCCGGGCAGCCCGCGATGTCGCGTCGCAGCGCATGCATCACGGACGGCCCGAGCACCGGGTCGCGCATGCCGATGCCCATCAGGCTGCGGCCCCGCCACTCGTGGCGCCACCAATCGCGGGCGCGGCGCGACACCGCGGCGCCTTCGTCGTCCGGCCGCTCGGGCACGAGGTCGGGGAACACGCGCAGCGCGGCGCGGTGCGCCTCGGTCGGGAACGGCGCCGCATAGGCCGCGCACTCCGCGACGGAGAGCGTGGGCTCGCTGCGCGCGAAGAGGCGCGCCACGTCGTAGTCGGGCTTCGAGCGCACCATGTCGCGCCAAGCGAGGAAGCCCGGCGTCAGCGGCGCATCGCCGGTGGCGAGCGCCGTGTTCATGACGAGCAGCGCCTCGTAGCGTTGCGGCGCCTCCATCGGCAGGGTGAGGCCGAAGAGCCCGCCCCAGTCCTGCACCGCGAGCGCGATGCGCCGCAGGTCGAGATGCTCGACGAACTCGAGCAGGATCCTGCGGTGGAACCCGAAGCGGTGCACCGCCGCGTCGAGCGGCTTGTCGCTGCGCCCGAAACCGATGAGGTCGGGCGCGACGACCCGGTGCCCCGCGGCCAGGAATTCCGGGATCATCTTGCGGAAGAGGTAGGACCAGCTCGGGTTGCCGTGCAGGCAGAGCCAGGTCAGCGGCGCATCCTGCGGGCCCTCGTCGAGATAGGCGAGGCGCAGGCCGTCGAGCCCGGGCAGCGCATCCGTGTGGCGCGGCGTCCAAGGGTGATCGGGCAGGCCTTCGAACCGGTCATCGGCGGTCCGGATGTGCGGGATCATGTCGTCCTCCGTGAGGGCCAACCGATATGATGTGGTCCCGATGATAGCCGCCGGGACCGCCGCTGGCTGGGAGAACGCCATGACCGTCACCGAAGCCGTCCGCCGACGCCGTTCCATACGCGCGTTCCTGCCCACGCCCGTCGCGGAGACGACGCTGCGCGAGGTGCTCGACGCCGCGCGCTGGGCGCCTTCCGGCAGCAACATCCAGGCCTGGAAGATCATCGCGGTCGCGGGCGCCGAGCGCGACGCCGTGGTCCGCATGGCGCTCGAGTCCATGGGCACGCCCTCGATGACCTCGAAGGACGAGTTCCCGATCTATCCGCCCGACCTCTGGGAGCCGCTGCGCACGCGGCGCTACACGCTCGCCGAGGACATGTACCGCGCGCTCGGCATCCCGCGCGAGGACAAGCCGGCGCGGCTGCGCCACGTGGCGCGCAACTTCGAGCTCTTCGGCGCACCGGTCGGCCTCTTCTTCGTCATCGACCGTCGCGTCGCGCACGGCCAGTGGGCGCACCTCGGCATGCTCATCCAGACCGTCGCGCTGCTGCTCGAGGAGCGCGGCCTCGGCTGCTGCATGCAGGAGGCCTGGGCGCAGTTCCGGCCGCAGCTCGCGGCGCGCTTCGGCCTGCCGCCCGACGAGATGGTCTACTGCGGCATGGCGGTCGGGCACCCCGACCCCGCGCAGCCGGTCAACGCTTTTCCGCGGACCCGGATCACCGTCGACGAGCTGGCCGAGTTCCGGGGGTTCTGAGCCTCAATCGGCGATCGCCCCGCCGTCGATGACGAGCGGATGGCCGGTGACGAAGCTCGAAGCGTCGGAGCACAGCCACAG